>JABAAD010000153.1 GCA_014238935.1 Alphaproteobacteria bacterium | reverse complement strand
TCGAAGTGTTGGATATGGAACATTTTTGGAAACGCGCCTTCGCCGACGCAGAAAATTTTCCCATCGATCTTTCAGGCGTCGAAGGCGCCGCGAAGGAAGCGAGTCAAGAGCGCAGGCTGTTGTTGATCGAAAAGAATCGCGCCTTTTGCGATTCGATCATTCCTCACCTCTCGTCGGTCGGCTTTCGCGTCTTTGTCGTCGATAGTATCTTGCAGGCGATCTCCTACCACAAGAACGCCATTCCCTTCGATGTCGTCATCAGCGACATCGACGACGACGGCGACGAGGTCTTGAAATTTGTCGCGCGCACGCGCCAAACAGGCGACAAGTGGTCAGGCTTGCCCTTCTTGGCAACGACAGCCTTGCCGCCCACCGAAGCGAAGACCGAAACATGCCGAGTCGCAGGATTCACAGACTTCTTGTCCAAGAACGCACGCTCCGATATCATGCGGTGTCTGAAAAATTTGCCGCAGGAGAGTACATTCTAGATTCGAACGCTGAGCCCAGCCCAAAACAATCGACTTCAGAGGTGGGGGAAAAAAGGGGGGAAAAAAGGGGGGGAAGCCGATTATGGGTGCGTACGGTAAGAATCTTTGCTAGAGTGAAAGTCTTCTACCCTGTCAGGGTTCGATGCCTCGCGTGCTGTTTGCCGCAGGAGTCGAGTTGGGATTCTGTGAAACGAACAATGGAGTTGTCACTATGGCGAAATCTTGTCTTGTTGTAGACGATTCGAAGATCGTGCGCGTGATGGCGCGAAAGATTTTGGAAGGACTCGGCTTTGAGGTGTTTGACGCTGAAAACGGTCAGGAGGCGTTCGATTTTTGCATGAAATCGCCGCCCGCATGCGTGTTGCTCGATTGGAAC
>JABAAD010000152.1 GCA_014238935.1 Alphaproteobacteria bacterium | reverse complement strand
GTTTGCAATTCTACCGTCGCGCGCCGGATAGTTATGCAACATGATCGTCAGATGTTTTTCGTTGTTGTCCGTGACAGCCAGACGCAGCCAGTTTGCCGCCGTTCGGGCGACGAAGGCGCAACGTTCTGGTACGGGACGCAAGGCGACGAGTGAGAACTGCGTTTGCGGCGCGCGTGCGGCGCGCTCCTTGAAGGCGATGGCGCGCGTGAAGATGCGTCCGTCCATTTCGGTTAACACGACTTGCATGGCGAGATCCGTCGGCGACAAGCCTTGAGCGCTCTCCTCCCATGCCTTGTGGTTTTGCGACGCCAGAGCGATTTGCAAAACGGGACAATCGCAGCCTGCCAGCGGATCCTTGCCTTCACCGAGCGCAAAGCCGGTCGCGTTGAGAAAAAGGCGCGGAGCATGCTCGGCGATTTGGCGATGGAGAAAGCCAAGCGATGCCTCGGATTTCAGGCTTGAAACATACACGGCGACAAGATCGATTCCTTCCTGCGCGCAAGCCTCGATCATCGCCTCGACGGGTTCTGTGTCCTCCGCCTGCACGAGCGCGCGGTAGAAGAGCAGCATCGCTTTGTGGCTTGTATGTCGCGTGCCTGCTTCGGCGGTGACGCGCGAGCCTTCAGATTTTTGGAGAAGTTTTTTGGGAAGTTTGGGAAGATAGAGTCCCGCCTCAGGCAGCGCTTGCGTCTTGTGTCGATTCTTGCGTTGCGTCTGGCTTTGGGTTGGACTTTGGGTTGTGCGTGCGTTGGAAGGCGTGTTGTTGTCGAGCAGCTCTTGTGCGATCAGCAAGAAAGTTTTCGCGTTTGTTGTTCCGCCGTGCAGCAGACAGCGGTAGAGGGCGCGGCTGTGCGTTTCGGCGATCGTGGA
>JABAAD010000151.1 GCA_014238935.1 Alphaproteobacteria bacterium | reverse complement strand
CCCTGCAAGATCACCTGCAAGGCGGCGCGTCCGACGCTGCCCGTAGCGCCCAAGACGCTCACCGAGACGGGAGGATTGTTTTGGTCTGTTTTCGTATCCATGTCAGAAGAAGTCCCTCGCCGCCAGCGCGATCCACGCCACAGGCACGGCGCAGAGAAAGCTGTCGATACGATCCAACACGCCGCCGTGCCCAGGCAGCAGAGAACCCGTGTCCTTCACTCCGACGCGACGCTTGAGTTGCGATTCGGCAAGGTCGCCAACCTGCGCACCCGCCCCGACGAACAAGCTTGCAACGACAGCGAACAGGATATGTTCATCAGGCGTAAAGGCGATCAGCCACAGCGTTCCGAGTGCACCCGCAGCAGCCAAACCGCAGAACAAGCCCGTCCAACGTTTGTCAGGGCTGACGCTCACCCACAACTTTGCTCCGCGTAACATTTTTCCGCCGAACAGCGCCGTCGTGTCGAAAGCGACGACGACCACGATCACCCATCCCAAGCCCGCAACGCCGAAGCGATCGTACAGGCTTACAAAGCCCACCCCCAATGTTGCAAGGCAGAAAAGTCCCACGAGGTTGTGCTGTTGCCCGTCGCGCGTGAGTAGCAACGAGACGGGCAGAAACAACAACAGCAAAAGCAGGCACGCGACGCCCAACAAAGGATAGGCGAGAAGGACGAGCAGCAGGCTCACGAGCAAGCCCCTCGGACGGCGTTCCTCTTCGTGCGGCGCAAGTTGCGCCCACTCGCGTGCTGCCAGCAGTAGCACGACGAGTGTTGCGGGAAGCAACAAAAAACGGGCGAACAGCAAAAGCACAAAGACGAAGACAAGCAAGGCGAAAGCCGTCGTCGCGCGCAAGAGCCGCGGGTCTGCGTCTAGGATATTTGTCCGAAAGGAACGCCATCGCGTCAT
>JABAAD010000015.1 GCA_014238935.1 Alphaproteobacteria bacterium | reverse complement strand
GAGCGTGCGCGCGTGCGGTGGTATTTGTCGATCGACCGCAACGACTTGCCTGAGGGTAGCGCGTCGGATCAACCCTATCGAAACATTCGTTTGGATAAGCGCGCGATCGAGTTTTCCGACGGATTCACCGACTTGCACTCGAAGGTCTATCGAGGCGTGATGGAGGGCAGGGGCTTGGGCATAGAGGAGGCGCGTCCTTCGATCCAAATCGTCAGTGAGATCCGCGAACACGCTCTTCAAGCGAATATGGGCAAGCCGCATCCCTTTGCGCGCAAGCACCTGTAACTCTCTTGTAGAACGAGTCTCTGCGGTTTGGGCGAAAGCTGGAGAGGTCGCGCGTGGCGGTTCCCTTCATCGACTTGGCGGCGCAGCGTACGCGCATCCGAGCAACGCTTGCAGAGGGGATCGAGCGTGTACTTGCGCACGGGCAGTTCGTCTTGGGACCTGAGGTGGCGGCGTTGGAGAGAATGCTCGAAGAGAAACACGAGGTGGCGCATGCGATCACTTGCGCCAACGGAACGGACGCTCTGACTATTGCCTTGCGGGCTGAGGGAATCGGAACGGGCGATGCGGTGTTCGTTCCCGCCTTCACCTTTGCAGCGCCCGCAGAGGCGGCGTTGTTGTGTGGTGCCACGCCTTTCTTTGTCGATATCGACGACGACTTCGCGCTCGAAGCATCCTCCTTGAAACGCGCTATCACCGAGGCGCGCGCGCAGGGGCTTTCTGCCAAAGCTGTTGTTGCGGTCGAGCTGTACGGTCTTCCTGCAGACCACGAAAGCCTGCTCGAAGTTGCGCGGGAGGAGGGCTTGTTCTTTTTGATCGACGCTGCGCAAAGCTTGGGCGCTCGCTATGGCGGAAATGAAAATGGAGGCGGACGCTCGACAGTGTCTTTGGGCGATGCGGCGACCACGAGTTTTTTTCCGACCAAGCCCCTAGGTTGCTACGGCGACGGGGGTGCTGTTTTCACGCACGATGCGGAGCGCGCGCGCGTCGTGCGCGAGATTGCAAACCACGGACAGGAGGCGGGGCATCGCTATCGTCACAGAAGGCTTGGCACGAACTCGCGCTTGGATACGCTGCAAGCGGCGGTCTTGTTGGCGAAAACGACCGTCTTCGAAGAGGAGCTGCTGTTGCGACAAGGGGTGGCAGAGACTTACGACAAGCTCTTCGTGCAGGCGTTGCAGAAAAAGAACGATCGAGAAGATTCTCCTCTGTTGTCCCTGCCGCGCGTTCCCGCGCGGCGTTCTTGCGTGTGGGGACAGTACACGCTACGCAGCGCGCGGCGCGATGCGATTCGTGAAAGCTGTGCGGCTGCGGAAGTGGCGACGCTTGTCCACTATCCCCTTGCGTTATGCGCTCAGGAGGCTTTTCGGCATTGCCCTGTCGTAGGCAGCGGTGTTGCGAATGCCGAGCGCGCGGCGAGGGAGGTTGTCAGCCTTCCGATGCATCCCTATTTGCGTTCGGAGCAACAAGAAGAGGTTGTCGCTGCGGTCTTGAAGGCACTCTAGAGATTGAGGATCCTTGGCAGGAAGAGGACGAGTTGGGGAAAGAGCAACAACAGCGCGATGCGTAGCAAATCTGCGGAGAGGTAGGGAATGGAGGCAAGAAAGATGCGTTGTAGGGGTACCGTTTGCGCGATGCGGTGAATGATGAGGCAGTTCAGCCCTACGGGCGGGGTAATGAGTCCGACCTCGACGAGAATGAGCGCGAGAATACCGAACCACAGCTGAAAATGTTCGGGCGGCATGCCGAAGTCCAACCCGCTCAGCACGGGCCAGAGCAGCGGCATCGTCAGCACGACGATCGAGAGGCTGTCGAGGAAACATCCTAAGACGACCAGCAACAGCATGGTGAGCAGCAAAAGGCTGTAGGGAGCGAGCGTGTTATCCGCCAGCGTGTGGGCGATCGCTTGCGGCAGTCCGGCGAGCGCGAGAAAGGCGCTCAGCAGATCGGCTGCGAGCAGGATGAAAAAAATCATCGCGCTCGATCGCGCCGTCTCGGAGAGGATTTGGAGCAAGTCCGCGAGGATGACGCGCCTTGTCTTTCTGCCGTAGGCAGTTGCCAAGAAGTGACAAAAAACGGCACTCGTGCCAAGCGCGGCGGCTTCGCTGGGCGTCGTCCAGCCCGCGTAAAGCCCTCCGATGACGAGCGCGATGACGGCGAAGGCGGGCAGAACCTGCAACAACGCTTGTCGTTGCTCGGCGCGCGAGGCGTGTGGCGCTTGCGGCGCGTTGTGCGGATTTTTGCGCGCATAGAGGGCAGCCGTCGTCATGTAGAGGGTTGCGGCAAGCAATCCCGGCACGAGGGCTGCCGCGAAGAGCTTGGCGATGTTCGTCTCCGTGATGATGGCGAAGATGACCAACACGATGGATGGGGGAATCAGTATGCCCAGCGTTCCTCCGATAGCAAGCGTTGCGGCGGCGAAACCCCCTTCGTACGCATGAGCGCGCAGCTCGGGCAGCGCGATGCGTCCCATGGTCGCTGCGGTTGCAAGCGACGAGCCGCACATGGCGGCGAAACCGGCGCAACCCGCAAGCGCTGCCATCGCAAGTCCTCCGCGTCGATGACCGATGGCAGCACGCGACGCGCGAAACAGGCTGTGGCTCAAGCCCGAGCGGGCGGCGCATTGTCCCATCAAGATGAACAGCGGTACCACAGAGAGGTCGTACGAGGAGAAGAGCCAAAACCCCGCCGTCTTCCAGTACGAGAGCATGTTTGCAAAAGAGCCTAAAAGGGCAAAGCCGAGGCTCGCGCTTGCAATCATCGCAACCGCGACGGGCATACGCAGGACCAGCAAAAGCAGCAGGCTGGCAAGGACGAGAGCGATCGTCACGCGGCGGATTCGGGCTCGTCGTTGTGAGGCGCGTCCTTCTGCAACAGTTGCACAAACAGCACGATTGCCAGCAGCGCCAGCGAGAGAAGGATGACGGGAAAGGCGAGGTAGCGCGGCATTCCCAAGATCATGGTCACCTCCCCTGCCTCTCGCAACTGCTGTGCACCCAGCGTCATGCGCCACAGCAGCAGCAGAGCTACGAGCAAAGTTGCGCTTTCCGCGATCTTTAGGCAGAAAAATTTAAAACGCGCCGAAGCGCCTCGAGTGAAGATGTCGACGATGGTATGCTCGAAGTGCCATTGCGCGAGCGGCAGAAACATAAAGACAGCCATAGCGCAGGCGAGTTCGGTTATCTCGAAGTCGCCGAGCAGGGGTTTTGCGAAGAGGACGCGTCCGAGCACGCTGACGGTGGTCATACCTGCGATGCCCGCCAGCATGGCACCACCCAGCCAAGCCCAAACGCGCACGGCTGTCTCTACGAAACGCCTCAAGGGTTCCAAAGCGGGTTTCCTACTCGAAGAGCAGTTGAGAAGGGAGAAGTACGGGCTAGCCTTGTCGGGCTTTGAAACGCGGGTTTCGTTTGTTGATGACATAAAGCCTCCCCCTGCGTCGCACCACTTGGCAGTGGCGGTCGCGCTTCTTGAGCGTCTTCAGGGAGGAACTGACTTTCATGGGAGCATGTCTAGCGGAAATTTTGTTTCTTGTCAATGGTATTTCAGGGGTGTTTTGGCGATTTTGGCGATTTTGGCGATGACGGATGGAACGCACTGCGAACAAGAGACGAGGTTTTTGTCGTCGTTAGTTGGCATGGTTTTTGCTTGAAAGGGATTGGGACTCTGTCAACAGAAAATGTTGCAACAGAAGATGTTGCAAGAACGACGATGACCTATCTAGTCGGACGCACCAGCCATTACGCGACCACCTTCGAATCCTTGCGAACGATCTCGGAGAAAAGCGCGCAGTATCGTCTTTCGAGCGATCGTCTTTCGAGCGGTCGCAAGTTCTCGGAGCTCTCCGCCTATCGTTCGGACTTGACCGATGTGCTGACCTACCGTCGCGTCGTCGATCGCGCGAACAAGGATCGCGCTCGAATAGAGAAGGTCTTGACGATCACCCAAACCTACGAGTTGACCTTGCGCGCAACGACCTCGGGCTCCTCAAGCGGCAGCAACGCGGGCGGCTTGCAGAGCTACATCGAGCCGTTTTCCGAAATCGTGCGCGAAGGACTTCAACCCAATGTCGACGCAATAGCATGGAGCGAAAAATACAGCGGCGAGGACTTTGAAAATCGCTTGCGCGCAATCCAGTCGCTGTTGAATACGAAGGTGGGAAATCGTTACATCTTCGCAGGCAGACGCTACCGTGAAGGTGCGCCGGTGCGCGATCTGACGGGCTTGACCGACGCTCCCTTGCCGTCTGCCGCCGCAGACTACGAAGCTTTTCTTCTCCGCAACCTGCCCGCCAGCGCAACGGATGCAAGCAGCTCCCTCATCGAAGCCCTGTCCGTCTCGCCGACCTTTCCCATCGCCAACGCAAACGCCGAGAGAGTAGCCGACCACGACCGCGACGCATCAGACACCCCCACAAGCAACTTGGGAGAAAACATCGTGCGTGCACGCACGACCAGCGTCTTGCAAGTCGAGAACAATCAGCTCATCGAGTACGGCATCTCCAGCAACGCCGAGCCCATCAACCAACTGCTGCTGGGCGTAAGGCTCGTCAAGCAGGCTTTGGATACGGCAACGACGACGCTCGCCGACCGCAGGACGCTTCTTTCCGACGCACGAGAACTCTTCGATTTTGCTCGCGACGGCTTGCGACGCTTGCGCCAGTCGTCGTCAGGCACGATCGCAACCCTGCTCGTCGCCCAAGAAAGACAGCAGGAAATCGAGATCACGACACAAAGCCTCGTCGACAGATTGGTCGCCGCCGACACGACAAGGGCAGGCATCGAGTTGTCGGCACTCTCGCAACAATTTTCCGCAACCCTGCAGACGATCGAAACACGAAACAGCCTCAGCCTCGCAAGGTTGTTGTGACACGGGGCAGCGTCACGAGGGTGGTGGAATTGTGCCTTGCCGTCATTTTGTGTTAGAATAGACAGCGGCGGGTTTTTCGGACAGATATTGTTATGAGCGTCAATCCTTACGAAGAAACAGAGCGACTTTCCGTCGCGGGAGCGGGAGCGGGCAGCCGCGAGGTCGAGTCTTGGGCGTTGTTAGAGCTGGCGAAACGTTTGGATCGCGTGCGCAGAGAGCAGGAACAGAAAGAAAATCCCTCCGCGCTATCGGAGGTCGTGCGCTTGAACTGGCGAGCATGGACAATCATTCAATCCTCCCTGCTCGACGAATCCAACCCCTTGACCCCTGAGCTGCGCGGCGACTTGCTATCCTTGTGCGCTTTCATCGACAAGCACAGCACGCAGCTGTTGAGTTCTCCCGATGCGGAGAAAATGCAGATCCTCATCGACATCAACATGCATTTGGGACAGGGCTTGCGCGGCGAACGTTTGAACGATGCCGAGCAGAAGGCGATCGTGCAGGCGCGCGCAAAGTCCGAGCCACAAAACGCAGAGGGAGCGGTCTCAGAAGAGAGAGCGGTAGCAGAAGGAGGAGGTAATGCGGAAAAACCTGCGCCCGTCGCTGCCAAGAAGGCGGCGCGCAAGGTCGAGACGGGAGTCGCCATCGACCTTTAACGAAGGGTATCTGCCCGCAACAGAGCGGGCGGTGAAAGGGAGAGAAGTGAGTAGAGAGATTTTTGTCGGGGTTGTAACGGAGTGTAGCTCAGCCCGGTAGAGCACTGCCTTCGGGAGGCAGGGGCCGTAGGTTCAAATCCTGCCGCTCCGATGGCATCGCGCGCTGTTTTTTTGCGCGCTGTTTTTTTGCGCGTTGTTTTTTTGGATGCCTTGCCTTTTTTATTGATCGACCTTAGTCTGCCAGCATGCCCGTCATGCCTGACCATTGGATTCGCGCCCAAGCGAGAGAGCATGCCATGATCGATCCCTATACGGACGGTCAGCGTAGCGAGGGAGTTATCTCCTACGGACTCTCCTCCTACGGCTACGACGCACGGGTTGCCGACGAGTTCATGGTTTTCACCAATGTCAACTCGGCGATCGTCGATCCGAAAGACTTCGACAACAACACCTTCGTGCGCAAGAAAGGTGCTACCTGCACGATTCCGCCGAACTCGTTTGCGCTCGCACGCACGGTGGAATATTTCCGCATTCCCGACGATGTCTTGGTCGTCTGCGTCGGCAAATCGACCTACGCGCGCTGTGGCATCATCGTCAATGTCACGCCGCTGGAGCCCGCTTGGGAGGGACATGTGACGCTGGAGTTTTCCAACACGACGCCTCTGCCTGCGCGCATTTATGCGAACGAAGGTGCTTGCCAGTTCCTTTTTTTCAAGGGCGACTCTCCTTGCGAGACGAGCTACGCCGCACGCAAGGGCAAATACCAAGAACAGCGAGGGATCACGCTTCCCAAACTGTGATGGGCTGTGATTTGGCTGTGATTTGCACGAGGAACGGAAGAGCCTCGTTCGCATCAAAGCAAGAGATTTTTAGCGGTTGAAGTCTGCGGCGTGGACCATCTCGATGGATTCGCGCCTGTGCTTTGCGATGCGCGCAGGATTGGCGACATCCTGCTTGAAAACTCCCCATTGTTGTAAGAGCGCCGCCGGCGGCACGCCGTCCAAGGCGGGATACTCGTAGTTTTTCTGCGCGAGCAGGCTTTGCGCCTCGAAGGAGAGCAGGAAGGACATCAGCTGCAAGGCTTCGGTACGATTCGGCGCCGTTTTGATGAGCGCCATACCCGTCAGATTGATATGCGTTCCGTAGTCGTTTTGATTGGGAAAGACGGGCGTGACATCCTTCGTCCAAATGCGTTGTTTGGGATCGGCTTGCATGATGCCGAAGTAGTAGCTGTTGCCAATGGCAACATCGCAGATACCTTCTGAGACAGCGCGTATTTGCGCGCGATCGTTGCCCTGCGGCTTGCGTGCCAAGTTGTCGCGCAAGTTCGAGAGCCAAGCGCGCGTCTTCTTGCGCCCATTGTGCAACAGGATGGCGGACAAGAGGTCCAAGTTGTAGTCGTGCGTAAACGATCGAGTGCAGATGCGTCCTTTCCACTGCGGCAGGCTTAAGTCTTCGTAGCGTCGTATCCTCTCTTCGCCCAGCCTTTCTTGCGCAACATAGAGGATGCGCGCGCGGCGCGTGAGGGCGAACCAGTGTCGGTCGCTGTCGCGCAGGTAGCGCGGCAGGCTGTTGCCGACAAAGCTTCTGTCCTTCACGGCTACGGAGATGTTTTGCGTTTTTGCCTGTATCAGGCGTGTCGCGTCGTTCGAGATCAAAAGATCGGCAGGAGAGTTTTCGCCTTCCTGCGCGATGCGTTCGATCAAGCCCTCCTTCGCAGAGACCAAGCGCACGCGAATGTTTGTCGTCTCCGTAAACGCATCGAAGACGGGCTTCGTCAGAAAACGAGAGCGATAACTGTAGACATGGACAACGTCGCCCTGCTGAGCTGCTACGCTCGAGATCCAAGTTTCGCCACAAAAGACAAGGGTAACGACAACAGAAACAACCTTGAGCGTCGTTCGAACAAAACAACGGTCCATGGGAAACTCCTTACAGAAAGGAAGATTGAGAAAACAAAAGCAAGTTGTAGAATATATTGTAACGCGTGTCAATTTTTTTTTACAGCTCAATAAGCGTTCAAGGAATATTGGCAGCGATGTCGATGACCTTTGCGAGCGTTGTGGCTTTGCTCTCGTTCTTTCGGATGCTGGCAACGGCGCGCAGTGCCATATTCTCGTTGGCTCTTCGTGTCGCCTGAAACGCAATGGTGGCGAGCAGGTCGTCTTGGCGTCCGCGCTCGGAGTCGCTGTCGCCCTCGGGTAACGACTGCACGAGGGTGAAGGCGCGAGTCAGGTCGCCTTGAGCGATGAAGAAGGCGACGGCGGTCTCGACGATCGAAGGATATTGCGGATCGTTGTGGTAGACCCACAACCCTCGCAAAAGGGAATCGATCCTTTTTTGCGCCTCCTCCGCATGGCGATCGCTGCGTCGGGCGTTGATGCGCAAGAAGCGCACTTCGGCACGCATGCGGGCAAACGACGACCGATTAGGCAAGAGCACGCGTGCGTGGATCTTGTCGAACAGGTTTTTGTTTCTGCGTCCTTGTCCGTAGTCGAGCTGCGCCTCCAAAATTCCTTCGACATTGCGCGGAGACAGGGTGTCGAGGTTCGAGCCTTCCAAAAAGTCTTCTGCATCGATCAACTCCAGCAAAAAGTCCGTCAGTCTCACGCTGCCTTGTTTCCTTTCGATCTGCGCGGCGGTGTGAATGACGAAGCGCGCGCGCAAGTTTGCATCGGGGATGAACCTCAGCAACCCCAGCGCGCGTTCGATATCGTTGCTTTCTGCCAGCACGAGGGAGATCGCCAAGACAGCTTTCGCGCGTATGTAGGGGTCTTGTATTTCTTGGATGACCTCCCACGATTGTTCTAGATTTCCTGCCAAGGCGTATTCGACGGCGAGCCTTGTAAAGGCTCTGCGTTGTTGTTCGTCCTCCAGCGTTCGTGCCAAGTCGTTCGCCAAGGACATGAGGGGCTGTCCGGCGTATTCCATCTTGTTTAGGATCATTCTTCGTCCCGTCTCGGCGAGCAGTCCGCTTTGCAAGAAAGGATTCTCGACGCGGCGAATGGCGCGCAACGCGTCCCGAAAGGCGCCGGCGGCGAGCATGTGCCTTGCAACGCGCACGAGATCGACATTGCGCTCTTCGCTGGGCGACAACAGCAAGGTGCGACGGTACGCCTCGAACAGCAAGCGGTTTGCCGAGCGCGTCCTGCCCTGTTGCTGCGAATAGTCCGCTAAGCGCAACAGATCTTCAAGGCGGCTACGGCGGGTGGCTTGCAACAGCAGGTCGTTGATGAAGGTGTTGTGTTCCTCTTGCACAAGCCCCAGCGCGCTGGCAGAGAGGTAAGGTAGCGCGCCTTCCAAAAAGTGTGTTCGCGGTCGAACTTGCCGCTCTCCTTGCAAGTATTTTGACACCTGTTGAAAGAAGCCCTGCCTTGCAAAGAGTTCTCCTGCTAGGCGAAATCCTTCCTCGCCGCTTTTTCCGAGACGTCTTTCGGGAATGCTTTGCAGGATGGAGAACGCCGATTCCAAATTGAGCCTTCCGAATCGTTGTCCGTTGGGAGTTGCAAACTGCGCGGCGGCGACCTCCATGAGCGAGCGCGCGCGCCAAACGGGCTCGTCGATCGAAGAGGCAAAGTCTTGCGCCGACTGCCACCCGTGCGCCTGCAGAAGCGCACGCGTGAGCGCGACTTGCGCGATGCCGCGCTCGAAGTTTTGCAAGCCCTTCTCCATGAAAGATCGAATCGCTCGCCATCGCAAGACGACACCGCCTTCGCCCGCCTCCAGTCTGTCGGGTTCCAAGAACAGCTCTTCGGGCGAAAGTCCTCCCTGCTCGGGCTCCAGCCGTTGCGCGCACACCGCAGGCGCAAGAAGCCCGCCCGCCACCGCGAGGCAGAACAGAGCGACAAAAAAACGCGCGCTCAATCGAGATCGCGCTCGAGATTGCGGTCGAGATCGACTGTTGCTATTGCGCAAGCACGCGTTCAAACAAAGTATCGACATGGCGCGTATAGGGTGTGAGGTCTTCGAGTTTTGCTTTCTCTTGCGCATCGAGCAGCTTTTCTGCTTCTGCGTCGTCTTGCAACGCTTCGAAGAGGTGGATTTCCTTCTCTGTCGCGCGACGGCTGGCGCGTTGCACGATACCGTAGGCTTCTTTGCGTGAAAGTCCTTTGCGCAACAGCGCGATCAAAAGCCCTTGCGAAAGGATCGTGCCGCGCGTCGCCTCCAAGTTGCGGCGCATGCGCTGCGGAAAGACTTGCAAGCTCTCGATGACGGAGGTCGTTCGCTGCAGCGCGAAGTCGAGCGTGATACAGCTGTCGGGCGCAATGACGCGCTCGACGGAAGAATGAGAAATGTCGCGTTCGTGCCACAGAGCGATGTTTTCCAGTGCTGCCTGTAAAGGCATACGCAGGAGTCGTGCCAATCCTGTGATGTTTTCGCTCAAGACGGGGTTTTGTTTGTGCGGCATGGCGGAGGATCCCGTCTGTCCTTCTCCGAAGGCTTCGCGCACTTCGGCGACCTCGCTGCGCTGCAAGTGTCGTATCTCGATAGCTATCCGTTCCAAGAAGGATGCTGCAACGGCGAAGGTTGCGAAAAGCATGGCGTGTCGGTCGCGGGGAACGATCTGCGTCGCACAGGGCTCGCACGAAAGCACTGTGCCGCCCCAGCTCGCGCTGTGTCGTTCTGTCAGCAAGGTTGCCGCGCGTCGCTCGACCTCGGGGCTCAAGAAGGCGTGTTGTCCGACCGTGCCGGAAAAGGAGACGCTCGCAATTTCTTCGCGCGCACGCTCAAGGCGCTGCTGTGCGCGCACGCCTTCGGCGTAGAAGCCCAGCAACTTGAGACCGAAGGTTGTCGGCTCAGCCGCCATGCCGTGGCTGCGTCCGAGACAAAGCGTGTGCTTGTGTTCGAGGGCTCTTTTTTGCAAAGCTTCCAGCAAAGCGGCGAGGTCTTGCTGAAGAAGATGC
>JABAAD010000150.1 GCA_014238935.1 Alphaproteobacteria bacterium | reverse complement strand
AAGACGATCAACTTCGGACGCGCGCGCTCGTCGCTCTTCAACAGACGCGCCAAATCTTGCGCGTCGTTGTGGCGGAAGACGCGTTTCTCGACACGCGCGAGGCGTAGCCCTTCGATGATCGAATTGTGATTTTTTTCGTCCGAATAGACGATCAACCCTTCGATCTGCGCGCCAAAAGTGGCGAGAGCGGTGAGGTTGGCGACATAGCCGCTGGAAAAGAGCAAGGCTTTCGGCTTGCCGTGATAGTCTGCCAACTCCTCTTCCAGTCGCACATGGTCGCGGTGCGTGCCTGAGATGTTGCGCGTTCCTCCGCAACCCGCGCCGCTTTCCTCCAGCGAGGCGTGCATGGCATCCAGCAGGCGGCGATCTTGTCCGAGCGCCAAGTAGTCGTTCGAACACCACACGGTGACATCGTGCTTGTCGATGTCGGGGCGAAACATGGAGGCTTGCGGAAACAAGCCGCAACGGCGTTGCAGGGGCGTGAAGATGCGGTAGCGTCCTTCGTTTCGAATCGAAGCGAGACGCGAAGCCATCACATCGGAAAAAACTCGCGCCGCCGTCATAAGAGCGAAAAAAGTGCCATGCTCGGCATTACAAAACTAAGGGGTTCGGGCAAAAGAAAGACAAAAAGAGGACAAGGGAAAAACGAAACAAGGGTTGTCATCTCGACGCAGCCATTGTACTTTTTGCATCGATCGTAAGCAAGGGGCGTTGCGAGGGACGATGATCAGAATTTTCAGCCGAAAGAAACAGAAGAAGAGCGTGTCTTTACGGGGAGACGCGCAGCCTCGTCCTTCTGTCGAGGTGCGTTCGCCTGCGGGTGCGCGCGATCGCGATCGCGATCGCGATAGAGTTGTGCGTGAGTTTGGAGGACCGAGCGGCGCAGAGCCAACGCGCTACGGCGACTGGGAGCG
>JABAAD010000149.1 GCA_014238935.1 Alphaproteobacteria bacterium | reverse complement strand
GATGCACGCTTCCTCCCATGACGGCGACGAACGTCTTGATGAAAACCTTGGCGAGGGCTTTGACGCGCACCATGTTTTTCGGCAACTGAAAGAGAAAGACGGCGGGCAAGTCTTCGTTGAGATGCCTTTGCGCTTTGCGGCGGAGCTTGCGGCGTTGTTTAGCCGAAGGCGTTGCTTTGAGCTTGTCCATCAACAGACGAAAGGGAAGACTTTCGTAACCGAAGTAGTAATCGTTGCGAGCGTAGATCTCCATGTCGTCGGGCTCTGTGTGGGCGACGATCGTGAGATCGAAGTCGTGGTTTCGAAAAACTTCCGAAAGCCACTGCGCCCAAGCGACGGGTTGGATTCGAATCGGAATACCGACCGCTTCGAGCTGTTGTGCGACGATCTCGCCGCTGCGACGCGCGTAGGAGGGGGGAGGAAGCTTAAGGGTTAGGGTAGGAATGTTCTTGCTCCAACCGCTCTTGCGCAAGAGCCCTCGCGCGCGTTGCGGGTCGTAAGCCCTACGCTCGGCGAGATCGAGATAGTCGATGGCGTGCGGCGGATAGTGGCTGCCAATTGCTTGCGCCGTGTCGAACATCGCCCCTGCGATCAGCGAGCGGCGGTCGATGGCGTGCGCGAGAGCTTGGCGTACACGCAGATCTTGAAAGAAGGGCTTTCTGAGGTTCATGGCGAGCAGGGTTTCGCCTTCGGTCGTGCCGCTCTCGACTTTGAAACGGGGGTCTTTCGTAAGAACTTGTAAGAGCTCGGGTGCGGGAAAATTGGGAAAGGCATCGATTTCTCCCGCGAAAAGGGCAGCTTGCGCCGTCAGGGGCTCGGGTATAAAACGGAAGCGCACGCTTGTCAAAACGGGTTTTTTTCCCCAGTAGTCTTCGTTGCGCACCAGCAGCAGATCCGCGCCGCGCCGCCAAGCGCTCAGCCGAAAGGGACCTGTGCCTATGGGATTGTTGCGGTTGT
>JABAAD010000148.1 GCA_014238935.1 Alphaproteobacteria bacterium | reverse complement strand
AAGCGTGCAGGCGAGACTCTCGTTGCCGTTCAAGAACGTTTCGGCGAGACGGAAAGATCGTTCGACAAGGTGGCAGAAGCGATCAGGAACAATATCCAGTCGCTCAGCCGCGCGGTCACCGACGACAATCGAGGCGCCGCCGCCTTGACCGAACAGCTGGGTGTTTTGCGCACAGACCTCCACCGACAATGCCGCGCCCTCGAGACGCTCACCAACAAGGCTTTGGACCGATTCGAGGCACTGCCCGCAGACTTGGAACGACACGGAAAGACAATCTTGGAGAGAGTAGACTCCTTGCGTAGCGAAACCGAATCCTTGTCACAGACCATCGCAGACGACGTGCGAAAGCTGAAGCGCGCTACCGATCCCATTCGAAAGGATATGCGAAACCTCTTCTCAGGAGGACTCTCCGATCCCCAAGAAGCCTTTATGAAGCGGGCACGCTCCGTCGTCGATTCGTTGCACGCTCAATGCTCCGAGATAGCACAACACCTCTTCGACGAAGAAGAGGAAGAGAGCCGAAAACGATTCGAAAAAGGCGAACGCAACGCCTACACCAAGCGTATCTTGCAAAGCACGACACCCGCCATGCTCGTCAAGATGAACGCCCGCATCGAAGAGCAACGCGAGGTCGAGCGTAGCGTCACCTCCTACCAACGCACCTTCGAAGATCTGTTTGAGGGGGCGCAAAGCGTCGATCCCGACAATCTGTTGCCGATGGCTTTCATGTCGTCCGATGTCGGAAAACTCTACCTTGTGTTCGCACGCGTTTGCGGTCGAGAGCCGATCGGCTTCGAACGCATGCACTGACCCCTCAAGCCTCGTGAACGGAAAGGGGAAGGAGGGGGAGAAGGGGAAGGGGGAGGAAAAGAGAAAAAGGAGAAAAAAGTCGAGCTTGCCACCCCTCGTGCAAGCGCGCTTACTCACCTTCTTTCGCACCTTTGAAAAAGGGTGGGTGTGGCTTGCCGGCGCAGGACCTGGCGATCCGACGCTCGT
Source organism: Alphaproteobacteria bacterium (assembly GCA_014238935.1). The sequence goes on along the minus strand of JABAAD010000148.1, from coordinate 11 downwards.
CACTTTGCAAC
>JABAAD010000147.1 GCA_014238935.1 Alphaproteobacteria bacterium | reverse complement strand
TGGCGTAGGGAATAGCATCGACGCGCAAAATCTCCAGCGCGCCGACACCGAAGACAAGTCCGAACCCCGCGATACCGCAAAGCCCCTTCTTGTTGCGACAGCAGAGGACACGCTGGAAAATGCGCTCGCGGGACTTGTGGATGCAGAAGGAATCGATGTTTTTGCGTTGCAAGATAAGCACGCGAATCAGGCAGCGGACAAGAGCGCAGGGACACTCTCACAATCCTCGATAGCACAAGAGGAAGGGCTTCTCGGTGGCGCAGAGTTGACGCGGGAGACGGGCAGAGTTTCTGACACCATTGTCTCCCGCAAGAGCGCAGGGGCGGAAGGGACGGATACCGCGAACACGATCTCCGTAGCACAGAGCGAAGGGGACGAGACTCTTGTGGCAGGCACGCAAGGAAACCCCGTGGCAAGCCAAGATTTGCCAGCAGGGGCGAACACGCCCGCAGCATCGGCAGCCCTCGCAACGACACTTTCTCTTGCCTCCGACAGGGCTGCCAGTAGCGCGGAAAATCTTGGCGCAACCGTCCAAAACAAGGTACAAGAAAATCTTCAAGACAAGGCGGCACGGCATCTCGCACAAGCACACCAGCTTGACACGCGTGCTGGGACGAAGGCGGAACTCGTTTCGCAAAAATCCTCCGAAACAGCGACAAGCGACAAAGCTGCCACGACTCCTTCCACAAATCCTTCCACGACTCCTGCGACAAGCGACGGGTCGAGGGAGGCGAGTGCACGCGCAACCCCAAACGAGAACAACAACGCCCAAAAGAACGGTCAACCTAATGACCTGACTCAGCGCTCGACGCAGACAGCAGCACAACGCAGCGCAGGCAGCGCGCAACAGACAAGCGGAACGGATGCTACGACGGCTCGCCCTGCACAAGCCTCCACACAAGCTAACGGCTTGGCGCAGGCTTTGAGCGGGACAGGGGTGCGCTCGCAACCCGCAACGCAACCCGCAACGCTTCAGCAATCTTTTGCGAAAGAATCGACTTCTCTGCCCGAAGGCATCGATGTGCGCTCGACCCAAGAAGTGCGCGC
>JABAAD010000146.1 GCA_014238935.1 Alphaproteobacteria bacterium | reverse complement strand
CTGTAGCGCAGGCTCAAGGGTTGTAAGGTCAAGTTTCGCGTGTCTTGCGATTCGAGGGCTGCGAAGAGGCTGGATTTAACGGGCAGGACATTTCTTCCGTCGCTGGTCGTTCCTTCTCCGAACAGCAACAGAGGGCTGCCCTCGTCCAAAAGGCGCCGTAGCAGAGCGATCTGTCCTTGGACATCACTGCGAACGCGATGGATGAACACAGTGCCGTAACGTTTCATCAACCATCCGAAGAAGGGAACATTGGCGATGTCGCCGCGCGAGACGAACCGTGCGCCCGTCAAGGACATTAGCGCCGGAATGTCGATGTAAGAAATGTGATTCGAAACATAAAGCACATGCGATGCCTCTAGCACTGCGCCATGCGTGCGGATCGATATTCCCAAAATACGCGTGTACGCGGTGTGAAAGAAAGAACGCAAGACCTTCGGCGGCAAACGGCGTAACGGAGCGAAGGGCAGGAAAACGAGCAAGTTCACTGTAAAAAACAACGCGACGCAGATCGCTCGACCGACAATTCTTCCCCAAGAGACGCGGAAATGCGCGTTTCTGTACAGAGAGGACAGAAGACGCTGATCGGCTGCGTGGAACACTTGCAAGAAGAATTAGGTTGGCGAAGGGGTTGCGTTGCGAACGACGCTTTCCTGTAAAACATAGCGTCGGTAGTAGCGGTGACCTTTCAAGTCGTCGTTGACCGGAAACATCAGCAAGATGTCGGTTGTCTTGAATCGATGGTCGATGACAGCACCGTCGCCGACGAAGCATCCCATGCGCAGGTAAGCCTTCATAAGCGGCGGCATGACGCGCAAGGCTTTCTGGGATACCAGATCCTCCTTTCGAATGCGATTCATCGGCTCGTACAGATGCTCCAACGCTCTGCCGCGCAAGGGTTCGGGCGCAAGGTGATGGTGCCAAAGCCACGACAAGGGTATCGCCAGGGCATCGGGATCGGTGCTGGGAAACGATCCGCAGCCAAACATCATAAGAAGGTTGTAATGCTGTACATAGCTGCCGAGGGCACGCAGAAGAAGAGCAGGCACGCGCATCGTGCGGAAACTCTTGGCTACGCACGCGCGCGAGAGTTCCACAGAATGCGCTGCTAAGGGATGCGAGAGCATGCGCGAAAGATCGAACTCACTCTCGCTGTAAAAAGGCGTACCTGCAGGGAGGCGCGCACGGCGCATCATGCGATAGCAGGCGACCAACGTGCCGTGGGCACGCTCTCGAATAAGAATATGCTCCGCTTGCGTGTCGTAGGCATCGACCTCTCGG
>JABAAD010000145.1 GCA_014238935.1 Alphaproteobacteria bacterium | reverse complement strand
TTTGCGCCGAGCCTGCCGTTGAAGGTTGCAATCGATGTTTGAATGTTGGCGATCGTCGCACAAGCGAACAAGAACTTGCCGGAAGGGTTGCGTTTCGTCATCGTCAAGGAAGGAGGCGGAATCCGATACTTCTTGAAGAACGACAAACGTGCCTACGACAGAGGCACGCGCGCGCGCGCCAACAAGACCGTGAGCGAGACGAGCGCACGCTTGCGCTCACGCCTGAGGCGTCACAAGAAGGGGTGGGAGGAAGTCGGCAAGTTCGTCGATGGCACGAAAGAGCGCGCTCAAATCTTGATCTCAGAGACCTCTCAACGTCTGTCTTTGGCGCGCAAGGATGTCATCGTCGATCTGAAGGTCAAAAAATCCCAATTCTACGCCGCGCACTATCTTCTCCCTTCCAAGAAGGACGAGAACCGAACGCTGATCGATTATGCACGTATCGCAAACCAGTCGCAGTCGCGCTTGCGCCCTGTCGCGCACGCCTTTCGCGCGAGTTTCAAGGGAAAAAGCGAGCGCGAGCGGGTCGCAGAAGTTTTGCACTTTTTTCAAAATATTCCCTACAACGATCTGACGCAAGGTAAGGTGCGCGGCTTTACGGGCTTCTCGCCGCCTTTAGAGATGATCGCGCAAAACTTGGGAGACTGCGATTCCAAGTCGACCGCCATGATGGGACTCTTGCCTTTGCTGTTGGCAGAGCGCTCCGTTGCAATCTTTCTTGTTCCCAAGCACGCTTTCTTGGGAATCGAGATGGAGCCACGCGAGGGCGACGCACACTACACACACCAAGGAAAAGTCTATGTCTTGATGGAACCCACAGGGCCGCGAGTCCGTCCGATCGGCTCCTTGTTGAAAAGCTCCCGCGAACATTTGAAAGCGGGGCGCATCGACGACATCGTCACGCTCTCGCCACGCTAGGTTGTACGGTGGACAAACCGCCAACGCCGCGCGGCAACGGAAAGACTGTACAAACACAAATCTCGCAAGCACAAACTCCGCAAGCACAAACTTCGTCGGATCTGACCCTGATCGATGCCTACGGTTATGTCTTTCGCGCCTTCTACGCTCTGCCGCCGATGGCGCGCTCGGACGGCACTCCTGTCGGCGCGCTCTACGGATTTTCGCGTATGCTCGCGCAGCTTTTGGGCGAGCGTCCGAAGCAACGTTGTCTCGTCGTCTTCGATGCCAAGGGCAAGAGCTTTCGCAACGCCCTCTATCCCGCCTACAAGGCGAATCGCCGCGAGACACCGCCTGAACTGAAGGTGCAATTTCCTCTTGTGCGCGCGGC
>JABAAD010000144.1 GCA_014238935.1 Alphaproteobacteria bacterium | reverse complement strand
CGCACCCGGAGAACCCCGTGCAACCCTTCCACGAATCACAAGACGGATTGCTACTGCTCCGATGCCTGCTCGAAAAGGCGAACACACCACAACAAAACTCCCGTCAGGAAGCACGACCCTCTCGCGCGTCGAACAAGCCCATCTGCGCAAACAACTGCAACGCGAACCCAACGCGCTGGAACAGGAGCTCGTCAGCGCCATGTGGTCGGAGCATTGTTCGTACAAATCGTCGCGCCATCTGCTCGAACAACTGCCGAAAACCAGCGACCGAACGCTCGTCCAAGAAGGCGAGAACGCAGGCGCCGTGCGCATCGGCACGGACGCTGAGGGAAGAACGCACGCGCTCGTCTTCAAAATGGAAAGCCACAACCACCCCAGTATGATCACGCCAAACGAAGGGGCTGCTACGGGTGTCGGAGGAATCATGCGCGACATTCTCGCCATGGGCGCAAGACCCGTCGCCAATCTGAACGCGCTCAGATTCGGAGATGCCGCCTCCCCCAAGACGAAAACGCTACTCAAGGGCGTCGTCGAAGGGATCGCCTTCTACGGCAACTGCACGGGCATCCCCACGCTGGGCGGAGAGTGCGACTTCGACCAAGACTACAACGACAACATTCTCGTCAACGCCATGACGGTGGGAATTGCGCCCGTCGGACAGCTCTGCTCGGCGCGCGCGAAAGGCGAAGGCAACCTCGTCGTCTACCTCGGCGCGAAAACGGGCAGAGACGGCATCAACGGCGCAACGATGGCATCTCAAGGGTTTGCGCAAACCTTCTTGCAAGGATCTACAGACGCAAAGACAACAGCGACGACACACAACAAAACGCAAGTTCAGGTCGGCGACCCCTTCGCGCAAAAACGACTTTTGGAAGCCTGCATCGAGGCTGCAGAAAAAAACCTGCTGCAAGCCCTGCAAGACATGGGAGCGGCGGGGTTGCTCTCCTCCTCCTCAGAGATGGCTGACAAGGGCAACATCGCCATGACGCTCGATTTGGAAAAGGTTCCTGTACGACAACCCGACCTCTCACCGCTCGAGCTCATGCTCTCGGAGAGCCAAGAACGCATGCTCGCCGTCGTCGAACGGCGCCACATCAAACCGCTTACAGCCCTCTTCGTCAAGCACCGCCTCGATTGTTGCGTCATCGGCAGATTGGGAAAAATCTCCGAACAACCCTTGCTCCTGCTCCAATGGCACGGTCGCGAGCAGGCAACGCTGCCCGTGCGTCTTTTGGGCGAAGCGCCTTCGAAACGACACGAGCAGGCAGAGCGCGCGACACCACAGCCCGTCCGTCTTCCCGCCGACGCGCCGCCGATGCTGGACGCGTTGCGCACGATTCTTCTCTCG
>JABAAD010000143.1 GCA_014238935.1 Alphaproteobacteria bacterium | reverse complement strand
CGCGTGTATCGGTCTTGATGTCGACACCGTGCTTTCGTGCACCTGCGGCAAGAGCGAGGGTAACTCCGGCAGGATCGACATGTCCGTCGTCGGGGGTGTGCAAGGCTGCCTTGACACCTTCGAGGGAATAGAAGGGATGGAGTGCGCGTATCTGGGGAGGATCGACGATTTCCATCGGTATGCTCAAGCCCTTGCCGACCGAAAGCGTGGCGTGCAGCCAGTCGATCTCTTCGTCGGAGTAGGCTATTCGCAACGAGCCGCAACCATGCCAAGTGACGCTCTGCCCCGTCTCCTGCTCCAAACTCGGATAGAGCTCGGTTGCGTGCAACGCCATGCGCGCAAGGTTGTCGTTGTTGGTCGAGTGCGTGACTTGCCCTGCTGCGTGCCAAGTCGATCCTGAAGTGAGAGCGGCTTTCTCGAACAAGACGATGTCGCGCAAGCCCTCTTTGGCGAGATGATAGGCGAGCGAGCAGCCCATCACGCCGCCGCCGATGATTGCGATCTGCGCGTGTGCCACCATGACAAACCTCTCCTGTAAAAATGAGACCCGCGACCCGTATAATCTATGCTATGCTATTGTAGCACAGAGAAACGCAGATTCGTCGCATTGCGCAATATCACGCAGTCGAGGTTTTGGCATGACGCTCAAAGCTCTTCCCTCGCATGCTTCCGCGCGCGCCAGCCCTGCCCCTGTCGCGCCCTCTCCCCTTTCTCATTCCCCTCCCCTTTCCCCTCCCCCTCCTGCCCGCGCCTATACGGACGAGGAACTCTATCGCAAGGTGTTGGAGCGTGTCTTCTTCCGCTCGTGGCTCTACGCCTGCCACGCAAGTTTTCTCGAAGGCGCTGGTCGCTACAAGGTCGTCGAGCTGTTGGGAGAGTCGCTGCTGCTCGTACGCGATCAGTCGAATGTGCTGCACGCCTTCTACAATGTCTGCCAACACCGAGGACACAGGATTGCCAGCGGCGAGGGCAACTCGACGCGTTTCGTCTGTCCCTATCACGCGTGGTGCTACGATCTGCAAGGCAGACTGAAGTCCGCTCCGGGAACGAAAGCGGTGCAAGGCTTCGCGAAGGACAAGGTGCGCCTCGCTCGCGTGCGTGTAGAGGAGTTTTTGGGCTTCGTCTTTGTGAACTTTGATCGGCGGGCTGCGTCGATGGAGCAGACCTATCCCACCCTTGCCGCAATCCTCGAACGCCTATGCCCTGATATTGCAGCACGACGTTTCGCCTTCGAACACTCGGCGCAAGAAGAATCGAACTGGCTTGTCGCGGTGGAGAACTACAACGAATGCTATCATTGCCAGCATGTGCACAAAGCCTTCTCTGAAGGTGTTGTCGTTCCTGAATCCTACGATGTGCAGCCCTTGGGCTGTGACGCGCG
>JABAAD010000142.1 GCA_014238935.1 Alphaproteobacteria bacterium | reverse complement strand
CCCCCCGAATCAAAGGTCACTCCCTTGCCCACCAACACCAAGGGCGGGCGCGAATCCTCGTTCGACGGCGTGTAACGCAACACCACCACGCGCGCCGCATGTTCGGAAGCACGCGCCACCGCCAACAAGGCACGAAAGCCCAATTGCTCCAGCTGCTTTTCGTCCAACACCTCGACGCTAAATCTTTCGTCAAAAGGTTTCCCCAAGTCCTTAGGCAGAGCTTGCAGACGTTCGGCAAAGGTTTGCGGAGTCAAGATATTCGGCGGCTCGTTGACAAGGTCGCGCGCAAAGCACAATCCGCGCGCCTCTGCGTGGCGTTGCGCCCATGCCTGCTCGCACACCTTTGTTTCAAACTGCGCGCCTGATACAGAAACGGTCAGCGTTTTCAAAGCAAGCCTTCGAGCCTCCGCCGCCTCGTCGTCGTCGTCCGAAAGGTAGGCGTCGAAACGATAGGAAGACAACAACGCTCCCAACGCTCCCTCGCCCGCCGCCTCAGGCGTTTGGAGAAACAGATCGCGTTCACTGCCGTCGTACAGCCAAAGCACCTCCTCCGCTCCGATCGCACGCGTGCGCGCAAGCAGGGTCGCTCCCTGAGCGAACATCTGTCGCAACAGCGCATGTTTTCGCGCCTTGCGTTTCTTATCCTTCGTAGCAGTCCCTAGTTCAGGAGATTCCTTTTCGTGCGCTTCTTGTTCCTGTTCTTCTTGAGAAGATTCTTGAGCGGATTTCTCTGTTCCCAGCAACACGACTCTGCCGAGTTTTTTCGCCTTCGGAAAGCCCGACACATCGAGCAATTGCTGTTGTCGCGCCTTGAATTTGCTCGCCTGCTCTCTCGCTCTGGCGATCGCGCCGCCGAGCAGGTCGTCGAGCGCACGTTCCTGATTCTGCGGCTGTTGTCGAACCGAGAGAAAAACCAGGCTGTGTTGTTCGACGAGCTTTTCGAGGGTTGGCTCGCCCGAAAACACGACGGAGAAAGAAGGAAGAGGCATAGAACAAACGCTCCCAAGCGAAAAAGGGGTGTTTTTCTTCTTGTGGCACGCGGGGCGGCAAAGGTCAAGCCGCACGCAGATCGGTCGTTTTGTCGGAGCGGGTCTTGTGCTACACTTTGCGCTATGCCTCGTTCTGTTTCGCCGCGCCAAAAGTTTAAGCGCAAGTCGCGCAAACGCAACAAGCTCCATCTTCTCAAGCTTGTTGCCTCTTTTTTTGCACGCTTGCGCGGTGGCGTGCTTGGCACGCAGCACCGCTACCTTGCCGGGATCGCTTCAGGCTTGTTGTTGCTTTCGGGCGCGGTTGCACTGATGCAATACCTCGCACGCGAAAAGGACGACAGCACCGACGACGCCGAGACGCTGTTGGTTTGGCAACAGAATCTGACGACCTCGGTCGAGCGCGCGGGGTTGCAACAACGCCCTGCGGTAGCGAGGGAGCTGGGCTTCGACTTGGCA
>JABAAD010000141.1 GCA_014238935.1 Alphaproteobacteria bacterium | reverse complement strand
AGCGGCTTAGCGGAAGCACGAGGTGCGGTAGCCCTTCAAGCCAAAATATTATCCCCGAACTCATCCTCTTTCATCTGCTATTTTACGCTATGCCCCGCTTTCACAAGCTCCGTACGCTACCTCACCCCGCGCCAACCCTTTTCGCCCTCGTGCTCGACATCGAAGCCTATCCGCAGTTTCTGCCTTGGTGCATCGAAGCTAGCGTCGACAACAAAACGCACGACACCCTAGACGGCACGCTCGTGGTCGGAACAAAGCTTGTTCACAGCTCTTTTACAAGCCTCGTTCGCTTCGATGCTGCGACAGGCGTCGTCTCCATAGAAAAATCTTCGCAAGCGCAAAGCCACCTGTTCTCGCGCTTCCAAAGCCGTTGGCGCATCACCCCTGCGGAGAAAGCCGAGAACGTCTCTGCGTCAGGTGGGGGTGCGTCGAGCAAGGTAGACTTCGTCGTCGACTTCGAATTGCGCAACCTTCCTTTCAAGTTTCTGTTCGAAAACCTTTTTGAACAGGCAGCCCTGCGTATGGTCGAAGCCTTCGAGTGTCGAGCAAACTTTCTCGCTGCTCAAAGTTCCACGATCGAAGTTCAATAGGAGCAGTGGTCGTACAGAGCTTTCCAGTCGTCCAAGTTTTCGGGCTGAGGAAAGAGCGAGAGCAACCGTTCTGCGGGGGTGCGTCCCTCGTCGGTGATGTTTTCCAGGGGCTCCAGGAAGGAACGCTCGTCTGCGACGCCCAGCGCCCTGCAGCGTCGCGCCAAGCCCTCTTGCGCCAAGTCCAACATCTCGCGTGCGATCGCGCCCATGCTGCGCCCGCGACACGGCGTTGCCAATCCCAAGCGCGGCGCTTGTGCGTGCGCTGCCGTTAGCGAGTCCTCCGCGTCCTGCTCGCGCAGTCCCACTCCTGAGGGGTCGGGTTGCGCCAACTCTTGAGCCAGCAGTACCGCCTGCGCGCAAACCTGCTCGTCGTACAACAACCCTGACCACAATGCCGGCAAGGCGCACAGCATCGCCGAATCGCCGCTGTCCGCTCCGCGCATCTCGATGACGCGCTTCAGGCGCACATCGGGAAAGATCATCCGCATGTGACTAGCCCAGTCCTCCACGCGCGCTATGCCATGCTCTGCCCGCAACCCCTCGCCGCGCGTGCCGTCCAAGTAGTCGGCAAAGGAGAAAGTGCTCGTGTCAACATAACGCTCGCCGCGCACCAAACAATAAAGAGGAATCGGCAACGCATAGTCTCGCCACCCCTCGTAACCGAAGGCACGGTCAAACACAAACAACGGAAGACCGCAACGCTGCGAATCACTATCAAGCCAATAGTGTGCGCGATTCGAAAGAATGCCGTTCGCCTTTCCTTCGCTATAGGGCGAATGGGCAAACAACGCCGTGACGACGGGTTGCAGCGCCGTCGCAACGCGCATCTTGGAAACCATGTCGCGCTCGGTCAACGACATTTGCACAGAGTTGAAAGAACACCTGTCCGTCTTGCGT
>JABAAD010000014.1:7009-10480 GCA_014238935.1 Alphaproteobacteria bacterium | reverse complement strand
GCTCTTGACTCGCTTCCTTCGCGGCGCCTTCGACGCCTGAAAGATCGATGGGAAAGTTTTCTGCGTCGGCGAAGGCGCGTTTCCAAAAATGTTCCATATCCAACACTTCGACGCTCTGCTCTTGCAAGATAGCGCTACCGATGACTCCTCTTTCTCCTCCTGCCGCTTCGATGTGCAGGGGTTCGTTGATAATATCCAGCACCTCTTCGACGACGATTCCCGCCCACTTCTTGCCGTCCGAAAGTACCAGCACCGGTCGTCTGCCTTCCTTAGGCAAGGCGCGTCCTTCTTCGACGCGCATGACGGGCATGAGCGAATCGTTGTACAAAACGGTGGGTTTGGCGTTCGGATATTCGATGCGCGTACAATCGATATGCTCCAGACGATTGATCGCGCTGACGGGAACGACTTTCTTGACTCCGTCGCCGCTATCGAGCATCACCAGCGTGACGCTGCTCTCGGAGAGCTGATGGGGTTCGTCGTGTTCGAGCGTGAGATTCGCTTCTTCGATGCCCTCGCCAATTTCTTGGAACAAGGTGTTCGGATCGACGATGAGCACGACGCGCCCGTCGCCCAGGATCGTGTTGCCGCTGAAAAAGGGAGTGCCGCGTAAAGATTCGGATAGGGGTTTGACGACGATCTCCTCCGTATCCTGAATATCCTCGACCAAAATGCCGAACTGCTGCGCGCCGACTCGCATCACGACGACATAGTTCTCAGGACCTTGTAGGATCTCCTGAAGCATGCGCTGTTGGATGTCGCCTTGCGAAAGCTCTTGCTTCGGCGATATTTGCGGCGGCGCTTTGCGTTCTGGCGACATGGCTTGGGCGACGATATCGCTCAAGGATTCGATCGTGTTTTGGTCGCTTGCTCCCAGTCCGTTTGCGTCGTCCGCGCTCGAAGGGCGGGGCGGAGTTTCGGCGTCGTTGTCGATACTCAAGGGATCGGGCAGCCGCATGGTGAGATCGAACAGCTGGCGAATCGAGAGCAAAGGCAGCAATTGGTCGCGTAGTTGTAACACGAGATTGCCCTGCAAGACGCTGACCCTGTGGACCTCCGACTCGCGGAAGGAGACGAGCTCGAGGACCGAGGTCTGCGGGAAGGCGTAGCGTTGGTCTGCAATCCTTGCGATGAGAACCGAGACGATGGCGAGCGTCAAAGGAATGTTGATGCGAATTTGCGTTCCTGCGCCGAAAGTCGAGTTGATCTCGATTTGTCCTCCGATCTTGTCGATGTTGTTCTTGACGACATCCATGCCTACTCCGCGCCCTGACACTTCGGTGATCTTGTCGGCGGTCGAGAAGCCGGATTGGAACAAATGGCGGTGAAGCTGCGAGACGGTGAGCGTGGCGGCTTCTGATTCGGAGGCAAATCCTTGTGCGACGATTTTTTTTCGGATTTTTTCGTGATCGATTCCGCGTCCGTCGTCGTGCACTTCGATCAAGATTTGTCCTCCTTCCTGATAGGCTTTGAGCGCGATACTGCCTTCATCGGGTTTTCCTGCTTGCTCTCGTTCGACGGGCGACTCCAAGCCGTGATCGACGGCGTTGCGGATCAGATGGACCAGCGGATCTCGAATCATATCGATGATTTGCCTGTCGAGTTCCGTCTCTGCGCCTGTCATTTCGAGGCGAATCTTTTTTTCGGTCGTCTTCGCCAAAGTTCTCACGAGTCTCGGCAGAGGGCTCCATGCGTTTTGAATGGGCTGCATGCGCGTCTTCATCACGCCCTCTTGCAGGGCTGTCGTGATTTGGTTGAGCCTCTGCAAGGGAGCGGAGAACTCGCTGGAAGGATTTTGTCGCAGCAGCTGCAGCAGTTGGTTGCGCGAAAGCACGAGCTCGGAGACCGAGTTCATCAACTGCTCGATCAGATCGAGTCGCACGCGAAGAGAGACGACCGCACCCGTCGATCCCGCCTGTCCCAAACCCGCGACCGCCCCCTGCCACGGCAAGGCGATGTCTACGGCTTCGTCTTCCTCCCTGCCCAAAGACGCATCGATCGACAAAGCGATGCTGTCCGTCGCCGCCGCGAACGGCGCAAGGACGGGCGCAGAAGTTGGAGCAAGCGCGGGCTCGGAAGTCGTTGCGACGGCGGGGGTCGCTTGAAAAGCGTCGGCAACGGACGACTTTTCGCCATGTTCCACTTTCGAGCGAGGCTCTGCGCTCTGCCCGTTTTGTTGCGCTAGCAAGGCTTCTTGTTCCAAACGGCTTATCAAGTCCTTGTCGTCGCCCTTGCTCTCTGCGCCCGTTTGCGCCAACCCCTCCAAGATCGCCTTGATGCAATCCAACGCCTCCAAAACAAGACTGACGCGCTCGCTCGATACGGCACTGGGAGAATTTTGAAACCTCCGCAACAGCTCTTCGCTCGCATGCGCCACCGCCTCCAAACGGCGCAAGTCCAGGAAGCCGCAAGTTCCTTTGATCGTGTGGACGACGCGAAAGATCTCGGCTATCGATTCTGCGTCGCTCGGATTCCTCTCCAAGGAGACAAGCTTGTTGTCCAAAGCGCCGAGCAATTCGCCTGTCTCGGCAAGAAATTCTGATAGAAGATCGTCCATTCTTCCCTAAGGGCTCATACTGGGTAGGCAACGAAACGCGCGTCCCGGCAGGAACGCCCAAAGCTCCGTGATGTTGTGCGCTTGACCCTGTGACACCTTCTGCGTGACACCTTGATTCGTGACACCTTTGTGACACCTTTGTGACACCTTCCGTGACACCTTGCCGTGACACCTTTCTTCGCTACGCCTACTATAGATTTTTTTTCTGTTGCAGGCAAGCGTCTTTTGTCTTACGATTTCGGCATGAGGCTTTTCTTGTTGGCGTCTTTCCCACATTTCTGCCGTCGTTGAAAGCGTGTGCTACAAGCGTGTGCTACAAATGAGCGCAACGATGACGAACGGTTGTTTTCGTCCCTATCCCCCGTATCCTGCGAACCCTTGAGCAAAATCCGACACGCTACCTTTCCCTCTGCGCTTGCAGAGCAAGTCGAACGCGCCGATGCGAGCGACCATGGCGGATTGTCGCAGCTGTTGTGTTTTGAGGACAACAGTCTGTTGCCGGAGCTGTTTGGCGCTCGGTCGCAGCGTCTAAAACGCTTGGAGCAGACCTACGGCGTGCAGCTCGACCATCGCGGAAACAAGGTCGTCTGCCGCGGCAGCGAGGCGGCATGCAAAAAGGCGCGCGCGCACTTGCTCGCGCTCTACGCACGGCTCAAGGGTTGCGAGAGCCTCAACGACGAGGACACGCTTACGGCAAACGCTTCTCTCGCTTCGACTTGTTCGTGGTCTTTGACCTTTCCGAAAGCGACCCTCCGCCCTCGCAACGCCAAGCAGGAGGCGTTCTTGCGCGCGCTTGCTGAAAATCCTCTTGTTTTTGCAACAGGTCCTGCGGGAACGGGCAAGACTTGTATCGCGCTAGGATACGGCATGTCGTTGTTGCGGCGCGGCGATGTGGAAAGGGTGATTCTCTCGCG
>JABAAD010000014.1:0-6910 GCA_014238935.1 Alphaproteobacteria bacterium | reverse complement strand
GGATACGGCATGTCGTTGTTGCGGCGCGGCGATGTGGAAAGGGTGATTCTCTCGCGTCCCGTCGTCGAGGCGGGAGAAAGGCTCGGCTTCCTGCCGGGCGACATGCGCGAGAAGGTCGATCCTTACCTGCGTCCCATCTTCGACCTGTTGCACCGATGGTTCGGCAAGTCGACGACCGAGCGACACTTGGCTGAGGGAAGGCTGGAAATCGCGCCCCTTTCTTTCATGCGAGGACGCACCATCGAAAACGCCTTTCTGTTGCTCGACGAGGCGCAAAACACATCGAAACAGCAGATGAAGATGATGCTCACGAGGCTGGGAACGGGAGCGCGCCTCGTCATCACGGGCGACCCCTCTCAGGCGGATTTGCCCGCGACAAGCTGCAACGGACTGATCGACGCCGAACGACGACTCAAAACCGTCGTGCCTTTCGTGCGCTTCTCTCGACAAGAGGTCGTGCGCCATCCGCTGGTCGCAGAGGTGCTGCGCGCCTACGAAACCTCGCCGTGCGACTTGGAGTTAAATAATGAAAAAGAAAAAGAAACGCAAATAACGAACGACTCGTGACCTCTCTCTCCCCCTCTCCGATGCCCCCCCCCTCTGCAGAACTGCGCGAAGAGGAGGAAGAACCTCCGTCGCGCATCGCGCACCTGCAATCGCACATCGTGCATCTCCAGACAGAGTCGCCGTTGTGGAAAAAGGACAGACTCGAAGAGGTGCAGCGTGCGGCAGAAGCCGCGTTGGATTTTGTCGCAAGGCGCAACCCTGCCTCGAACAGCGTGACCTCGAACAGCGTGACCTTGGTTGTCTCGATTCTGTGCACGAACGAGCAGCGCATGCGTGCGCTCAACCGCCGCTTCCGCGACAAGGATACGGCGTGCGATTCGCTCGCCTTCCCCGCCGCTGTACAAAACGACGGGCGAGACGACGGACAAACCCTTTGTCGTCAAAATTTTTGCAGCGAGGATAGCGCGCAAGATTTTTTGGGCGACATCGCGCTCGGTTATCAGGGCTTGCAGCGTGCGATCGATCGGCATCGTCTTGATGCGCTTGCCCATTCAGCCCACATGACGGTGCATGGAATTTTGCACTTGGCGGGCTTCACCCACGACGGAGACGAGGAACGTTCGGCGATGGAGGAGGCGGAAGGAGCGATTCTCGCGCGGCTGGGTTTTACGGACTTGCATCCTCTCGCGCTGCCATGACACAGCCTTCTTCTGCCGACGGTAACGCGCGCGGCGAGTCGTGGTTGCAAACGCGGCTTTCGGGGTTGCGACGACGTTTCGGAGGACCGAAGATCCGCGAAACCATTGGCGAGCTGATCGAAGAGGACAAACAAGCGGAGCTTGCGCCCGAAGAGCGCACGATGATTTCGAACATACTGAATGTCGGCGACAAGACGGTCGCCGATGTCATGGTGCCGCGCGCTGATGTGCAAGCCATCGACCTCACGATACCCTACGAAGAGCTTTTGCCTTTCGTCTCGGAGAAGCCTCATTCGCGCTATCCTGTTTATCGCAAAACGTTGGATCGCATCGAAGGTGTCTTGCATGTGAAGTCGTTGCTCTCGCACATTGCGCAGAATGGGCAGGGGGGCAGTTTTTCTCTGCGTGCGCTGTTGCACCCGCCTTTGTTCTGCGCTCCCAGCGTTCGCGTCTTCGACTTGTTGCTGAAGATGCAACAGACGCGGCGGCAGATCGCCTTTGTCGTCGACGAGTATGGCGGCATCGACGGCATGGCGACATTGGAGGATGTTGTCGAAGAGATCGTCGGCGAGATTCACGACGAACACGACAAGGATTGGGAGCCGATCGGCTATCGAGACGCGGAGGGCAACATCGTCGCCGACGCGCGTCTGACACTGGAGCGATTTGAAGAACGTTTCGGAAAAAAGCTCGAATGCACCGAGGAGGTAGACACTTTAGGAGGGCTCGTCGTCGCGTTGGCGGGGCGTGTTCCGAACCGAGGCGAGGCGATCAGCGACCCTCGCTCCGGCATCGAGTTCCGCATCATCGAATCGTCGGCGCGGCAGATCGCGCGCTTGAAACTCGTCTTGCTAACGCACGACGACAAAAGATCGTGACGCGACCGCAAAACATCTCGCGTCTCCTGCCATCGCTAGAAGCTCTGCTTTTGCAAGGCAAAAGCGCCTACCTCTTCGCTTTTTTGGCAGGTGTTCTGTGGACGCTGTCGTTCGAGCCCTTTTCTTTTCTGCCCGCAGGCTACCTTTCCTTCGCCCTACCCTGTCTGTGGGTCGCCTACGACCTACCGCGAAGTCATGCTCAAGGTTATGCTCAAGGTTATGGAGTGAAGCGCGCGCTCAAACTCATGGCGACTTGGGCTTTCACGGCATACCTCACCTCGCTCTACTGGGTGTCGCACGCCGTGTGGCTTTCGTTCGGACAATCGCTGTTCGGCGCTGTTGCGGGAGGCGTTGTTGCGTTGGTGCTGTGCGTGTTTCTTTCGCTTTATGCGCTTGCAGCCCTGCTCGCATCCACCCTGCTGCTTGCGCGCACGACGAGTGCTTCGCCCCTGTTGCGCGTGGGGCTCTTCGTCTGCACCTTCGCCCTCGCCGAGTCGCTGAGGGGACTGCTGTTCGGAGGCTTCCCGTGGAACTTCGCCGGCTACGCGTGGAACACAAGCCTGTGGCTTTTGCAGACAAACGCCTTGGCAGGCATCGAGCTGACGAGCTTTTTTACGCTCGCCTCCTACGCGCTTGCAGCGCTGTCGCTGTTTCACTTCGCCCACGGCGCACGACGCGCCGCTGCGATCGCGCTTGTCTGCGCGCTGGCGATTCCCGCAAGCGCCGCCGCTTTCGGAGCAACACGATTGGCGGGCGCGCCACCGCTCGACAAAACTCCCCCTGTCGTGCGCATCGTCCAACCCAACATCGTGCAACACAAAAAGTGGCGCGTAGAAGATGCCTTAGCCAACTTCCGCCGCACGCTCGATCTTTCTGTGCGTCAAAGACCTGCGAGCATCGCCTTGCTGCTGTGGCCTGAGACCACCTTTCCCTATCGTATGACGACGCACGAACAAGCGACGGGGCAACCGCTAGAACACCCTTGGATGTCGTCGCTGCTGAGCGCTGTTCCGCAATGGCTTGCCTTCGGTGCGGTGCGAGAAAACAGCCCTTCGGAGAGGCAAAACGAGAACTCGGGCTATAGGAACAGCGTGCTGATGATCGATGCCGTCGGAGGCTTACAGGGCTTTTACGACAAGGTTCGCCTTGTGCCTCTCGGCGAGTTCATTCCTTTTACGAACAATCGTCTCGGCAAAAGGATAAAAACCCTGACGAGCTTTCCAAGTTTTGCTCGCGGCGAGATGAGCCCTCTTCTGCACGCCGGATCGGCGTTCACGCTGGAAGCGCAGATTTGCTACGAATCGGTCTTTCCCGATCTTTTGCCTTTCGTCGTTCCCGCCTCTGATGGCAATGGCGGAGGTTCTCCCGATCTTTTGTTCAATGCGACGAACGACGGGTGGTTCGGTCGCAGTAGCGGTCCCTACCAACACTTGGCGATGGCGCGCGTGCGCGCGGTAGAGCGCGGATTGCCGTTTTTTCGCGCTGCGAACACGGGTGTCTCGGCGGTTTTCGACCCTTTCGGACGCGAGCTGGCTCGATTGGAACTGGGTAGCGAGGGGTGGATCGATTCGCCCTTGCCGAAAAAAACCGATCGTCTGCTGATGACCGCACACCTTGGAAACGGGCTGTTTTGGATGGTGTGGTTCTTCGTCGTCTCCCTTTGTCTGATCTTTGTGAAACGAAAGGGCTTGTAGCACAACGCGATTGCACACGACGGAAGTACACGCTCGGCAAGGTATGGCGAAAAAAATCTCTGATTTGTTGTTGAAGGCTCTAGACATCGGGTTCTTCGTTTTGCTAACATAAGGGGAAAGTTTTTTGTATGTTGCGTAAGAGGCGAAACCTTGTTAGGTTTCGCAGCGCCTGAAGGAGAGGCTTTTTATGGAAGACGGGACGTCAAGCTCACCATCTGTCACCAAAGGTCGTCGCGGCAAGAAGATGGGAGCGAACGAAATTGACCAGTATATCGGCAGCAAGATTCGCTTGCGCCGAACGATGCTGGGCATCAGCCAGCAGAAGCTGGGAGAGCTTTTGTCGCTCACCTTCCAGCAAGTTCAGAAGTACGAACGCGGTTTTTCGCGTGTCGGGGGCTCGCGGCTGTTTCAGGTTGCGCAAGTGTTGGAAGTTCCCATTTCCTACTTCTTCGACGGCATGCCGCAAAAGGTGCAGCGCGTGATGCCTGTCCGCAAGCCCAGCTACCGCCTGTCGGAGCCCAGCGAGGGGACAGGGGGCGAGACGGAAGAAGTCGACGACGGTGCCTTCAACGACGACCAACGCCTGACGAAACGCGAGACTTTGGAGTTAGCGCGCAACTACTACGACCTGACCCCCAACCTCCGCCGCACCGTCTTGAGCCTCTGCAGGACGCTCGCCAAAGAGACGCAACAAGCCGAAGCTGCTGCCGTCTCGAAGAAAAAACCGCTCAGCGTAGGCAAGGCTGTCAAGCGGATGGGAAAAAAAACCTGAAACAAACACGCAAACCCCCTTTTACAAACCCCCTTTTAGTAGGGTAGTGGCTCACATCGCCAGCCGCGACTGAAGGGACGGCACAGAGGGAGTGGAAGTGGGAATGGGGGAGGAAGATAACTCTGACTTGGGTCGTGCTTGTAGTTTTGTATCAAAGGCAGGAGCCTGCCAAGCCAAGTCGAGACAAAGCGGCGCGTGGTCGGAGGGCTGTTCGCCAGCGCGCAACGAGCGTTCGACAAAGCAATCCTTGATTCGCTCGCCGAGCGCGGACGAAAGCAAAAACATGTCGATTCGCAAGCCCTCGTCGCGCTGAAAGCGTGAGCGTCGGTAGTCCCAGTAGGTGTATCCTTTTTCCTTGTGCTGCGGGTTGGAGACGGCGCGAAAGGCATCGACGAGCCCGCTGTAGATCAGCCTTCTGTAGCGACGGCGGCTCTTTTCGTGGAGCAGCGCATCACCCTCCATCGCCTGTTCGTCGAAGACATCTTGCGGCTGCGGGCAGACATTGAAGTCGCCGCCCAGCAGAAAGGGTCTACCCTCTAGAAGCAGTCGTTCTTCGACATGACGGCACAGCCTGTCCATCCAGGCGATCTTGTAGCAAAATTTCTCGCCGAATGCCGTGCCATCACCCTCCAAGTGGGGGGTGACCAAAGGGGTGACCGAGGGGTTGACCGAGGGGTTGACCAAAGGATTGCCCAAAGGGTTACCATTAGGCGCATAGATCGAGGCGGCGACAAGACCATGCGTCCGCACCTCCACATAGCGCGCCTGAGCGTCCTCGCCCGCTTGCTCCAGCAAAGGCAAGGCGGAACAGCGCACGGACAAGGCAGGGTCGCGCGAAAGGACGGCGACGCCGTTATAGGCTTTCTCGGCAACGAAACCCGTCTGCCATCCCGCCTGCAAGAGGGCTTTGTGGGGAAAGCGTTCTTCGGGACACTTGAGTTCTTGCAAGAGTGCGAGATCGACCTTGCGCTTGTCTAGAAAGTCGAGCAGCGCCTCCAGCCTTTTTGCAAGCGAGTTGACATTGAAGGTTGCAATCCGCACGGGGCAAGAGGACGCTTAGTTAGAACGCTATTGTTGCAAACGGATGCTGCAAACACTGATGCTAAGTGACAGCAACCTTGTCGTCACAGCGCAAACGAGACGCCGCAGCCGCACGCGTTGTGCGCTTTGTCGGCGAGCAGGCGAAAGTTTTCGCCGACGGGGGCACTCTCGAAATCGAGACAGCTCGCGCCCAGCGTCTGTGCCGAAAGCTTGTCGATGAGAACACGCACATCATCTTGCAACACTTCCACATCGAGGGTGGTTTGGCGTTTGTCGAGCGAGAACTCCGTCCTATAGCCCGAACAACCTCCCGCGTAGATGCGCACGCGTAGCGTCAGCTCTGCGTCTTGCTCTTTTGCGCGCAACACAAGCAAGCGCGCGACCGCACGCGCGGTGAGCGTCAGGCGAAAATCCTCTGGCTCACGCTGCATCTCGGCTTGCCGATGTTCCTCTCGCTCGGCAAGCAACACGAAGGGATCGTCTTCTTGCCTCCCCCCTTCGCTCTGTTCGCTCGTCGCCATACTGCTCCTGCTGTTTGCCTTTTTGACTCTCTGCCTTTTGACTTGGCTGTCAGTTTGCGCTTGCTTTTCTGCTCACCCGCGTTGTACTCTAGCATTGATGGGCGAGAATTTCTATGAGGTTTGGCTCTACGCGCGGCGTGCTGCGGCGCGTGTGCGTACGGCGCACGGGGGTTCCCGTGCCGTCGTGTTGCCGGAGATTTTTTCGGGACAAACGATCCGACTCGAAGCCGTGCGTGCACCACGCAACGCAACGCGTAATAACGGCAACAAGAAGAATGTTGCGCCTGTGCTCTCGTTTCGTAAAAAACAGGACGGTCGATGACCCTCCTCGTCTCGATCGCGCTGGCAGCTGCCATGCTCTCCGTGCTCGCAGCTCTGTTCGGCGGAATCTACTCTATGACGCGAGGTAGCGCATACTCCAGAAAACACGGCAATCGATTCATGCGCGCGCGCGTGTTGTTGCAAGCCCTGGCTTTGCTGTTGTTCCTGCTCTTGCTACTTTCCCGAAGCTAGACTGCAGGCTCCTGTGATCGATCATGCGCATTACGCGGGTCTATACGAAAAGTGGCGACTTCGGGCAAACCCGCCTCGGCGACGGATCGATGCGTCCGAAACACGACGCGCGCATCGAAGCCTACGGAACGATCGACGAACTCAACGCCTGCTTGGGACAAGCCATAGAAGCAACCGAGCGAAAAGAAGGGTCGCAAGAATTGACACAAGAATTGACACAAGGATTGACAAAGGAGTTGGGCTGTTTGCTCGGTCGTATTCAGAATCACCTCTTCGATTTAGGCTC
>JABAAD010000140.1 GCA_014238935.1 Alphaproteobacteria bacterium | reverse complement strand
TTCTCTTCGTTAGACATCTACTGCGAACGGGTTTCTGCGGGCTGGTTTCAAGAGCCCCTGAATACTTGGAGCAACCTGTTGTTTCCCATCGCCGCGTTCGCGGTGCTTTGGTACTGTCGCCGTCGCGACGATGCTCCGAGCTTCTTCTTGGACAAGATGCGCTTGCTGCTGTGTGCGGAAATCTGCGGTCTCGGCATTGCTTCCTGGACCTACCATGCGAGCGGCTTGGCACTTTTTTCCATCTTCGACTCGCTGATGATTGTCGTCTTCCTTTCGACGGCGACCTTTGCGCTGCTGGTGCGCGGAGTGGCTTTGTCGCGTTTGCAAGCCGTTGGCGGCGTTGGTATCGTGCTTGTTTGCATGCCTCTTATCGCGGAGTTGCCCTTCGTCAAGACGCTCCTGCCTGGGGGCGGACACTATATTCCCGCCATCTCGACGCTGCTCGTGCTCGCGTTGTTGATACGCCGCCAAGCGAACATTGTCGGCAGCCCCGCTCTTTTGCGCTCTGCTGCGGGAATCGCCGCGGCATTTGCGGTGATGGTCCTCTCCCTGACGACGCGCACCATTGACTTGCCGCTCTGCGGCGAGTGGACCTACGGAACGCATTTCCTGTGGCACGCGCTGAACGCGCTGGCGCTGTTCTTGGGGATCGTCTCCTTGCCAAGGGCGACTTCAAAAATTTAGGCACGACACAAGCTTGCGCCAACCTGTTTTTCGTGTTAACCTCGTTCGGTGTTGTTCTCGTCGGGGCGGAAGGTTAATCTCTACAAAGGATAGCGTTTCGGATGTTAAAAATTTTTGGACCTGGCGAAGTCGCCAGCCTCGGTTTGTACTGCGAGCGCATCGCGCTTGGCGTTTGGCAGGAGCCCTTTAACACCTTTAGCGCGCTCGCCTTCATCTGCGCAGGATTGCTGGGGTTGCGGCTGTGCTTCGGTAGCGCGAAAGGAGACATCTTACGCATCTGCATGGCGTTATGCACGCTGAGTATCGGCGCGGTGAGCTTTGCCTTCCATATGCAAGGCGCACGCTTGTCGTTGGTCTACGATCTTTTGCCGATTCTTGCGTTCGATATTCTTGCCGCATGGGCGATTCTCTCGCGCGGGATGCAGATGTCGGCGGCGGCAGCCTTTTTCATGACGCTCTTCATCCTTGCCACGAGCTTGGCACTCTCCCCCATCAGCAATCGTTACGGCTTCGCCTTCAGCGGCATCGAGCATACGGGGTTCGTGTTTTGGCTCGTGCTGTTGTCGCTCGCCTTGATGGCACGAGGCGAGATCGCCAGTGGCGGAACGCTCTTTTTGGCGGGCGTGATCTTGGTTTTTGCGCTCTTCTTCAAAAGTATCGACATTCCGCAGTGCGCACAATACACGCACGGAACGCATTGGCTTTGGCACCTTGTCAACGCATTGGCTTCCTACTTGATTATTCGAGGCGTTCCCCTCTCTGCACGAAGGCACTCTGAGGTGGAAGTCTCCACGCGATTCTAGAGGGACGCGCTAGA
>JABAAD010000139.1 GCA_014238935.1 Alphaproteobacteria bacterium | reverse complement strand
AAGGCTTGTTCGTCTTGCGTGCATTCCCCAATGAAACAAAGCCCGTGTTTGTCGCGTGAGCGCGTGCCATCAAAAAGCACAAGCGCGAACGCGACAGACACATCCATCACAAAACCGCCATACCGCATTGTTGCAACGCGCGTCCATGATCGTGTCCATGGTGTTGCCAGCGTACATTTGTTGTGCATCCGTCTCTTCTCTCTTATTTTTCCTCCGTCTCCTCCCGCGCGTGCGACCAGCTTGGGTCGTAGGCGTTGCTCGATGTCGACAACTCCTGCAAGAATCGTCCCGTCACATCGACAGTCATCAAACGCGACCGCCCCGCACGCGCGCCCTTCGGAGTCGGCTGCTTGTTGAAAAACACCAACACCCTGCCGTTCGGAGACCAACTGGGTCCTTCGACACGAAAGCCCTCGGCAAGAATGCGCAGATCGCTGCCATCGGTGCGCATCACTCCCACGCCAAACCTGCCGTAGAGCTGACGCGTGAAGGCGATTCGATCGCCGCGCGGCGACCATACAGGCGTCGAAAACGAACCCTTGTCGAAGCTCACGCGCTGCGCATGCGTGCCGCGTCGCGTCATCACATAGATCTGCGGCGTGCCGCTGCGATCCGAGACGAAAGCGACATAGCCCCCGTCAGGAGAAAAACTGGGAGAAGTGTCGATCGAAGGATGCACCGTCAGACGACGCCGACGACGTGTTTGCAAGTCGTAGGTGAAAATCTCGCTGTTGCCCGACAAGGACTGCGCATAAACAATGCTGCGATTGTCAGGCGAAAAACGCGCCGCATAGACAAGTCCTTTTCCCAAAGGAAGAATGAGTTCGCGATTCCTGCGCGTCAAGTCGATCAGACGAATCGAGCTCTTCTCGCGCGTGAGCGCCGTATAAACCGCTTTGCTGCCGTCGGGCGAAAAGCGCGGGTTCAATACCAAGACGCGACGACGGCGCGTCAGATAACGTCGGTTCGCGCCGTCCGCATCCATCATCTCCAGCCTCTTCCAGCGTCGCTTCTTGCGCACGATCTCCGAGACATACAAGATACGGCTGTTGAAGTATCCTCTCTCGCCCGTAAGACGGCTGTAGATGGCGTCCGCAATCTTGTGCGCGAGCACACGCTGAGAGCGCGCGCTCAGCGTCTCGCGCGTGAGCGGACGCTCCAAGGAAACATCCCAAATCTGCAAGGTCGCCGTCAGCACCTTGCCCTTCCTGTTGAGCGAAAGCGATGCGAGCGCGTCGGCACCCGCGATGCGAAAGACGGCGAAAGGCGGTGTCTCGTTCAAAGAAAAGGTCGTTTGAACGAGCGCGTCGCGCTCGACAATCTCGATCAGCCCGCTGCGTCTCAGATCCGATTCCAAGACGCTACGCACAAGGTTCGCCGTCGATCGTCCCACGCGCGCGCGCTCGATGTCGGTGATGGCAAGGCTTATCGGGCGAAAAATTCCGTCCTGAATGTCGATGCGCAGCTGCGCCGAAGCAGGCGACAGAGCGCTGCCAAGACACAGCAGGCTTGCAAACAGGAAAGCACGACGCAACATAAGGCTTCTCATTCTTTAATTTCCG
>JABAAD010000138.1 GCA_014238935.1 Alphaproteobacteria bacterium | reverse complement strand
AAGAATCGTTTGGACGCGAAAGGACGCGTCTCGCTGCCTGCCGAGTTCCGCCAAGCGCTTGTCCAAAACTGTGATCACGATCATAAAGCAGCCCCCCCTCAAGGAGACGACGGGGAGAATACCGAAGGACACTATGAGAAAGCCGTCTATGCCTTTCCCTCTCCGCGCGGCAATCGTCTGGAGGCACTCTGCCCCGCGCACTTCCACAGCATCTGCGCGACGATCGAGACGACGACCGCCATGTTCTCAGACGACGAGGACAACCTGATGGCACAAATTGTCGCCGCCGCAAGACGTCTCGCCTTCGACAACAACGGCAGGATTCTGCTGCCGAAAGATTTTCTCGATACTCTCGATCTGCGCGAGGTTGCCGTCTTCGTTGGTTTTGCCCGCCGTTTCGTCATCTTCAGCGAGAAAAGCTTCGAACGCTGGTACAAGGAACGCACGAAACACAGCCTCGCCCCGTTCGCCAGCCCTCCGCCGCCGAGCTAAAAAACGAAACGAAACAAAGCAAAACGATGGGCAAGAGAACAACGCATCCGCAAGCAACGCACACGAGCGTCATGACGCGCGAAGTCGTCGAGCTGTTCGCACCGCTGGGCGAAGGGCTGGTGCTGGACGCAACCTTCGGACGCGGCGGACATACCCGCGCCCTGCTCCAACAAACCTCGTGCCGTATCGTCGCACTCGATTGCGATCCGGAAGCCGTCGCCTACGGCAAGCAAGAACCCTTCTTCCAAGCGCACGCCGCACGTTTCTGCCTCGCGCAAGGCTTTTTCGCTGAAAGCGTAGCCCTGCTCAAAGAACACAATCTCCACAGCATCGACGGCATCCTGTTCGACTACGGACTCTCGTCGCCGCAACTCGACAATCCAAAACGAGGATTCTCGTTCCAACAAAAAGGGCCGCTCGACATGCGCATGGCGCAAAATGGCGAAAGCGCACAGGAACTCCTCGAACGCATCTCGGAAGAAGAACTCATAGAAAGCTTGCGCTTATGCGGTGAGCAAAAGGCAAGGCGTATCGCGCGTGCGCTCCTCGAAGCACGCGCTCAAGGCAAACTGCCGCAAGACACGCTTGCGCTCGCAACGCTGGTGCGCGCACAAAACACACGGTATGCGCGTATCGATGCCGCGACAAAAACCTTCATGGCGCTGCGCATCAAAGTCAACTTTGAACTCGCGCAGATCGCGCAAGGCTTGCTGCAAGCCGACCGCCTGCTACGCGCAGGCGGAAGAATCGTCGCCATCGCCTTCCACTCGCTCGAAGACAGGATCGTCAAACAGCAATTTTCGACATGGACGGGACGCAATACTACGGGTTGCTCTCGCCATCGCGCGAGTTTTCAAGACTTGTCGAGCGACAACGGTACGCGCTCCTCAACTTTTCGCGCGCCCTATCGTGCGCTGTTGCGTCGCCCTCGCCGCGCGAGCGTGCAAGAAGTTGCCGAGAACCCGCGTGCACGAAGCGCACGGCTGCGAGCCGTCGAAAAGCTTGCATGCACCAGTCTTGCGGGCACTAGTTTTTCGGGCAACGCGTTGTCAAGCAAGACATCGAGGGCGGCGTGATGAGACGCGCACTGAGTTGGCTGGGACTGCTCGCCTTCTTTCTGACGCTGGGCTTCGCCTTGCAAAAGAACAC
>JABAAD010000137.1 GCA_014238935.1 Alphaproteobacteria bacterium | reverse complement strand
CGTAGTAGAGACGATTGAGCATGAGCGAAACCTCCCTGTTCTCGACGAGGTGTCGGCAGGATTGTCAGTTTTTCTTCTTGTCGACCAAAGCCTTTTTTGCGATCCACGGCATCATCGTGCGCAGCTTCTCGCCTACTTCCTCGATGGCATGGCTCGCGTGCTTTTTGCGCATCGCAAAAAAGTGCGTGGGATCGTTATACTCGGCTTGCGGACGTGCGTTTTCCGCCATCCATTTTTTTGTGAAGTTTCCCGATTGTATGTCTGCAAGCACGCGCTTCATCTCTGCGCGCGTTTCGTCTGTGACGAGTCGCGGTCCTGATGTGTATGCGCCGTATTCCGCCGTGTTGGAGATCGAGTAGAACATGTTTCCGATGCCGCCCTCGTATATCAAATCGACGATCAGCTTCACCTCGTGCAAGCATTCGAAATAAGCCATCTCGGGCGAGTATCCCGCCTCGACCAAAGTCTCGAAACCTGCGCGGATCAACTCGGTCAGTCCGCCGCACAGGACTGCCTGCTCGCCGAACAGGTCGGTTTCGCATTCTTCGCGGAAGGTCGTTTCGATGATTCCCGCCTTGCCGCCGCCTAGTGCTGCGGCGTAAGCGAGCGCCAGCGAGCGCGCCTGCCCTGATGCGTCTTGAGCAACGGCGATCAACGTCGGCACGCCGAAACCGCGAACATATTGGTCGCGCACCGTGTGCCCCGGACCTTTGGGCGCTGCCATGAAGACATCGGTATCGGCTTCGGGTTCGATGAGCTTGAAGTGGATGCAAAGCCCGTGCGCAAACACCAAAGCCTTTCCGCCCAAATGCGTTTTCAGAGATTGTTGAAATATCTGCGGCTGCTTTTCGTCGGGCGCAAGCAGCACGACGACATCCGCCCACTGGCACGCTTCTGCGGGAGGCAAGACTTGGAAGTTTGCCGCATCAGCTTTCGCGCGCGAGGGCGAGTCCTCTCGCAAGCCGATGGCGACCGCGCCGACCTTGCTGTCGCGCAAGTTTTGCGCGTGCGCGTGTCCTTGGCTTCCGTATCCGATGACGGCGATGTTTTTGTCCTTGAGCAGATCGAGGTCTGCGTCCTTGTCGTAGAATACGCGCATGGGAGCTCCTGTAAAAGAAAGGGGAAAGTTGGTGTTAGCGGTGTTGGGAAAAGACCTCTGCGCCGCGGTTGAGCGCGACGACGCCTGAGCGCGCGATTTCGATCTCGCCGAGCGAGCGCATGAGGGCGATGAAGGCATCCAGCTTTCGGGAGGATCCACTGAGATTGAAGACGAAGGAAGAAAGCGTCGTGTCCGAGACCTTTGCGCCGAAAATGTTTGCGACGCGCAACGCCTCTCGCCTTTGCACGCCTTTGGCGACGATTTTGACGAGTGCCATTTCTTTTTCGATATGCTCGCCTTGTGTCGATAGATCTTCTACGCCGTGCACTGGCACCAGTCGCGCGAGTTGCGCCTTGATCTGTTCGATGGTCATGGCATCGCCTGATGTGACGACCGTGATGCGCGAGACCGTGTCGAGCGCGTTGATCGAACAAACGGTGAGGCTCTCGATGTTGTAGCCCCGGCCCGAAAAGAGACCGATGACCCGAGCCAAGACACCCGGCTCGTTGTCGACCAGGACGGCGATAGTGTGGCTGTTAACGGTTTCATTTTGCGCG
>JABAAD010000136.1 GCA_014238935.1 Alphaproteobacteria bacterium | reverse complement strand
GCTCGTTCAGTTTTTCTTGCGCCTTCTCGTCGTCAAAGCCTCCCCCTCAGCAAGTCCAACGTCCTCTCGACGGCTTGCTGTATGGCTGGAAGGTCGAACGAATCCTTGCTCTTGCTTTTGTCCATGGGGGTTGCGAGAGGGGGGCGAGCCTTATATGTCGAGCAGGAGGCTTTCGGGATGCTCCACAAGAGCTTTCACCCTTGTCAAAAAGCTCACCGCGCCGCGTCCGTCGATGAGACGATGGTCGTAGGTCAGCGCTAAGTACATCATCGGAGCGACGCGCACTTCTCCCTCGATAGCGACAGGTCTCTCTTGGATGGCGTGCATGCCCAAAATCGCCGACTGCGGTGGATTGACGATCGGCGTCGAGAGCAAGGATCCGAAAACTCCGCCGTTGGTAATGGTGAAAGTTCCTCCGCTGAGCTCGCCCAAGGTGAGCTTGCCTTCGCGCGCGCGCGTTGCAAACTCGGCGATTTGCCCTTCGATGTCGGCAAACGAGAGAGTCTGCGCGTTCCTGAGAACAGGCACGACCAATCCCTGCGGAGCGCTAACCGCGATGCCGAGATCGCAGTACTGGCGGTAGACGATGTCTGTGCCGTTCAGCTGTGCGTTAACCTCCGGATAGTCGTTGAGCGCAAGCACCGAAGCGCGCACGAAGAAGCTCATGAAACCCAGCTTGACACGATGCCTTCGTTCGAAAGCATCGCGATGCCGTTTCCTGAGGGCGACGATGCTTGCCATGTTGACCTCGTTGAAGGTGGTCAGTAGCGCAGCGTTGTTTTGCGCTTCTTTCAGACGCTCGGCGACCCTCTGTCGAAGACGCGACATCGCCACGATCTCTTCACCGCGCTCGTCCGACTCGCGCTGCGCCGGCTTGGAAATACGGTACGAGGGCTGCGTCTGCGAGGAGGGTTGCAAAGAGGCATCGACATCCGAACGCGTGACCGCTCCCCCAAGCCCGCTGCCTTGCAAACTCGCAAGATCGACCCCTTGCTCGCTCCCCGCTTGGCGCGCGGAAGGCGCGGATTTGACGCTTCCCGCTTGACGCGCAACCTTGTCCGTAGATTTGGCGACAGGCGAAGAAGGCGTTCCCTTCTCGACTACGGGTTTGGAGGCGGGTTTGGAGGTGGATTTGGCAACGCCTTTCGCGTCTTGGTCGACCTTTCCCAGCACAGTGCCGATCTCCACCTCGCTGCCTTGAGGCTGCAGGATGTCGGTAAGCACACCGTTTGCGGGCGAGGGTACTTCGATGGCGACCTTGTCGGTTTCCAACTCGACGACGGGCTCGTCGGCGGCGACTGCATCGCCGGGCTCTTTCAGCCACTTTGCAACGGTCGCCGAAGAAACGGATTCGCCGAGTTCAGGGACGCGAATGTCTACAAGGTTTGCGGGCATGTCTGTCTATTCGAGAGCTTTGTCGATGAGGGTTTGTTCCTGTTGCTTGTGCAAGCTCAAGCGCCCTGTTGCGGGCGAGGCTGCAACGGGTCTTGCGATACAACGCGGTCGTTTGTAGCTTGCTCCATCGATGGATGTTAGCACGCCTTCGAGTTTGCGGTCGAGGAAAAGCCACGCGCCCATGTTTTCGGGTTCTTCTTGCAACCACGCGAGCTCGGCTTGCGGCGTTGTCTTGAGCCTTCTCTTGAGTGCTTGTTCGGGAAAGGGATAGAATTGTTCGAGGCGAAGAATTTTGAC
>JABAAD010000135.1 GCA_014238935.1 Alphaproteobacteria bacterium | reverse complement strand
AGTGTCGGTTTTTTTTTTTTTTTTTTTCATGGTCGTCTTGCCTCCTTCCACCAAAATTCCTTCCGTAGCCTAGTCTGCCATTAGAACAGAGAAGCTTGTAAGGGGAAGTTGCAACAATCAAGCCAAAAGAGCAAGAAAAAAGTGCGAAAACATCTCAAAAAAGACAAAAAAAGCAAGAGGAAAGTAAGAAAAAAGCGATAAAGGCTATGCTATTTTTCTTTTGCCGATGCTCTTACCAGCCCCAAGAAATGGCACAAAATATGCTCTCTATAGGTAGAAAGATCGCAAGCAAAGCGGACGAATCATCTTGACGACGCGCGAATCAGCAGGCATGAATCTCCTAAGATCGCACGAAAGAAGAGGATGCCCACTTCCGGACTCGAACCGGAACAGCGATTCCTCGCCGAGGGATTTTAAGTCCCTTGCGTCTACCTATTCCGCCAAGTGGGCTGTTTGGGGGCTGTTTGGAGGCTCTTTGGGGGAGGCTTGTGGGGGCTTCGAGTGTCTTCGCTCCTTTCCTGTGTCTTTTTTCGCCACGACGAACAGCATCCTAACCCAACGCGCCGATGTCGACAAGCCCTAACCCTTCTGTTGCCAACATGCCTGCCGACGCGTCCGTCGCTGTCGATTCTGTTGACGGTTCTGTTGCCCTCGTATCTGTGGACTCTGCTTCTACAGATTCCGCTTCCGTCGCGCCTGAGTCTGTTGCAGCGGCAGCGCATCGGAACGGACTTTTGGCAGGCGACGATTTCACCACCGCGCGCGCTGTCTTGCTGCGACGCACGCTGAGAAAGAAACGCTGGCTCTACGGGTGTGTCGCTGCTGCGGGAGCGATTTGGCTGGGGTTAGTTGGATGGTGGCTTTGGCAGGGAGTCTTGCCGTTGGATACTAGGGGTTTCGAAGCGCTGGCAGCGTGGTCGCTTGCAGCATCGCCGCTGTTGTTGCTGGCTCTTGTGTGCGCGGTGTCTCTGCGCCAGGTGCAGTCGCAGGAGCAGAGCGGGCTGTTTGCTTTGCAACTGGACCTTCTGACTTTGGGCGAGGAGGATGCGCGTGTGCGCTCTGCGGGAGCGGCGATGTTGAGCCAAGCCGAGATATTGCGCAGAGCAAGTGTCGAGGCGGAAAGATTGCTACACGCCTCTAGCGAGGGAATTTGTAACAAGACAGCAGAAATGAAGCGACTGGCAGAGCGCACTCAATGCGAAGCGCAAGAGATGATGGAGGTGACGAGCGCGCTGTTGCGAGAACGTTTGTCGACGATGAACGAATCGACACGGGAATCGCTCGAATCGATGACGCGCGTCGTCGAGCGGTTGCAAAACAAGGAAGAGACGCTTTCTGCCATCACCTCTCGTTTCGATGCGCTGAAAGAAGACATGAGCGGCTTGCTGGCAACACGGCGCGGTGAGTTTGTCGGCGTGTTGCAAGCAGAGGTAGAAAAAATGGGTGCCAGCTTCGAAGCTTTTCGTGAAGAGATCGCACGCAATCACACAAACCACTTGCAGCAACTGCAAAATAACGGCTCGGAGGTCTCGCAGCAGTTGCAACAGATCGCCCATGACAACAGCTCGCGCTTGCAGAATTTCGAAGAGAGCATCGCAGGACAGCACACGCAGATGGTCGAGAACTTTGCAACAGGGCAGAACAGTCTCTATACGCGCGTGCGCGGCGTGCTGCACGACATCACGACGGGGG
>JABAAD010000134.1 GCA_014238935.1 Alphaproteobacteria bacterium | reverse complement strand
CAAAGGCACGGCCGACTTTCTCACCTACCGAGACAGTCAGATTAATTTTATGAAGAGTCGGCCTGTGCTGATGGAAGCACTGCGGCGAGAAGGCGTGCGTTTCTCCTAGGGGTTGCGCGTGGGCAACGGTGATTCGCACAAGCTCGCCGCCGTGCTGTCGGTGCGCCTCGAACAGCACGCTTTCACCTGCAAGCGAGACGGCGTTTGCAACTAGCCTGCCGTGCGGTGCGAGCAACCCTAGCAGCTGGTCTAACAAAGCCTTGTCAAGCCCGCCGCCGACGAAGATCGCCTGCGGACGCTTATCCTTTGGCGACGCTGCTGCGCGAAGGACGAAATCTTGCACGCTCGCATGGACAATTTCCAAGCGGTCTTCGAGCGCAAATCGTGCGCGATTTTTCTCGACGAAACCCACGCGCTGCTGCTCGCGTTCTACGGCGCACGCGCGTCCTCCTGCCCAGCACCATTCGAGCGCGACCGAACCTGCGCCTGCGCCCAAATCCCACAACAAGGCGTCGCGCTGCGGAACGAGCGCTGCGAGCGTGAGCGCGCGCGCATGCCTTTTCGTCAGCTGCCCGTCGTGGACAAACTCCTCGTCGGGCAGAGCAAACCTCTGTCCGAAGACGCAAGCAGGCTGGTGACCAATCTGGGACGCAATCTCAGAGGGGTGGTTCGGCAGTTCCAACGCAACGATCGAGAGGTCGTTTTTCTCGGACGCTGCAAGCTCGTTTCGCAGATGTTCTGCCGTCTTGCGAACGATCGACTCGTCGGAGCTGCCCAACCTGCTCAAGATTGTGATTGCACAAGCCTCCAGCCCTTCGGTGCACAACAAGTCGGCGATGCGTTGTATATCGCTCGCCTTCGAAAGCATGACGAGCATGCGCGCGCAAGGAGCAAGGCGGCGTTTTAGCAATCCGAACGGTCGCCCGTGCAACGAGAGGACGGAGAAAGAATCGTGCCCCCAGCCCATCACGGCAGCAGCAAGCGAAAAACTGCTTCGCCAAGGCACGATGCTTATCGACGCTCTGCCGTAGCGTCTGACCAAGGTCGCTCCCACGCCGTAGCAAAGAGGGTCGCCCGTTGCCAACACGCAGACGGGCGGAGGCTCGCTTGCTCGTGCTTTCTGTTGCGTTGTTCGTTGCACCCTTTTTTGCAAAGCGTCGAGTTTTGTCAGATTTTCTTGAAACGGGCTGAGCCAAGGTTCTGCACGAACTTGCAGGTCTTTCGGCAGGCTTGCGATGTGTCTTTTCGCGCCGAGAATGTGTCGCGCGCCGAAGCAGAGGTTGCGCGCCTCAGGCAGCAGAACCTCGAAACCCTCTTCGCCGATGCCGACGACGGAAAGCCATATACCGTCTTTTGCGCCGTCTTTGGCAGCGTCTTTTGTGGACTCTTCTGTTTTTTCTACGGATGTCATGCTTTTGCTTTTCTGTTTTTTTGTTGTAAGAAGGTTGCGTTGAAGGCGGCGGCGGCGATGGCGCTGCCGCCCAGTCTACCGAGCAGAGTGATGGCGGGGAAGGGGTGATGGTTCAGCATTTCCAGCAGGGCTTGTTTCGATTCGACTGCCGAGACGAATCCTACGGGAAAGGCGAAGACGGCTTTGGGCTTGGGACAGCGTCCTTGCCCGACGAGCCAGAGCAGGCGCAGGAGTGCCGTCGGCGCAGC
This sequence comes from Alphaproteobacteria bacterium, assembly GCA_014238935.1. The sequence continues at coordinate 34 of JABAAD010000134.1, read as the reverse complement.
ACCGAAGAGGAAGATCGTTTCGGCTACAACATTG
>JABAAD010000133.1 GCA_014238935.1 Alphaproteobacteria bacterium | reverse complement strand
TATACTAGCCCCTGCGCGTCGTGAAACGATGAGAAACAACCTTACGACCGCCTTGTGACAACTTCGCAACGCATCGTGCTTGCCTATTCGGGCGGGCTGGACACCTCGATCATTCTCAAGTGGCTGCAAGAGCGCTACAAGGCCGAGGTTGTCTGCTACATCGCCGACATCGGACAGGGTGAGGATTTGGCGAGCGCCGAACGCAAAGCCTACGCCTTGGGCGCGCACAAGGTCTGCGTCGAGGACTTGCGCGAAAGCTTCGTCGAAGACTATGTCGCGCCGATGTTTCGTGCGAACGCGCTTTACGAAAGTGCCTACCTTCTAGGAACGGCGATCGCGCGACCGCTGATCGCTAAACGACAAATCGAGCTCGCACGCGAGCTCGACGCCGACGCGCTTGCCCACGGTGCAACGGGCAAAGGAAACGATCAGGTTCGCTTCGAGTTAGCCTATCGTGCGCTCGCACCCGATTTGCGCGTCATCGCGCCGTGGAGAATTTGGGACTTCCAAGGACGCGACGCTCTGCTCGATTGGGCGTCAAACAGACAAATTCCCGTTCCCAAGGACAAGCGAGGCGAAGCTCCCTTCTCGGTCGATGCCAATCTGCTGCACATCTCGGCGGAGGGCAAGGTGCTGGAAGATCCGTCTCAGGAAGCTCCCGAATTCGTCTATACCCGAACGCGCGCGCCGCAAGACGCACCCGACGCTCCGCGCGAGCTCGACATCGACTTTCGCGACGGTGCACCCTGCAGCATCGACGGCAACGAGGGCTCGACAAGGTTCTGCTTGGAAGGGTTGAACGCCATCGGCGGCGAGCATGCTGTCGGAAGGCTCGACCTCGTCGAAAATCGACAGGTCGGCATGAAGTCGCGCGGTGTCTATGAGACGCCCGGCGGAACGCTGTGGCTTTTTGCCAAACGCGCGCTCGAATCGCTAACGCTCGACCGCGAACTCGTGCGCCTGCGTGATTCGCTGATACCCCAATACGCAGCCCTGCTTTACAACGGGCTGTGGTTCTCGCCGGAGCGCGAGGCGTTGCAAAAGCTCTTCGACCACCATCAACCCTTCGTCGAAGGACGAGTCCGCTTGCGGCTCTACAAGGGCTCGACGATCCTTTTGGGTCGGAAGAGCCCGCACAGCCTCTATTCCGCCGAGCATGCCACCTTCGAGGCGGACTCCGTCTTCGATCAAAAGGACGCAGAGGGCTTTATCAAAATCAACGCCCTGCGTCTGATAATCGCCAATCGCCGCCAGAGTTCCCGTCTCTAGATTTCTTGTTTCCAGGGTTCTCGTTTCAAGGTCTCGCCTCCTTGCTAGGCAAGGAGATCGTCGCGCGTCCGTCGTTGTCGGCGGGTTCTTCCCACGCTTCCAAGGGAGTATGATCCAACGCGTTCAAGGGCGCTTCGCTCGCGCATCCTGCCAACGAAAGCAAACAAAAAGCACGGACGCATTTCACAACGCGCTTGAGCATAATTTTGGACACGACCGACTTCGCTCTGACACCCCACCGATCTTGTAGAAACCCTTCGACGCTGCGTCAAGGATTTTTTTCTTCTGGCGCTCGCACCCGTTGTATAACAAACAGCACGATGGATAATCTCAACCTTTTGACGGATGTGGCAGGATTGGGGGTCGGGCATGCCGCCGACGAGGCGCGCGGCAGCGGGGTCACGGCGATCTGTTGCGCCGAGCCCATGCTCGCCGCAGCCCACTGTTGCGGCGGTGCACCTGCGAC
>JABAAD010000132.1 GCA_014238935.1 Alphaproteobacteria bacterium | reverse complement strand
GGGCGCCGTCACAGAGCCCAAAAAGCCCTTGTCCGAATAGCGCGCGTGGCTGTAGAGCATATCCAAGTGTCGCTTGTTGACGGGAAGATCGGTCGGCTCGCAAAGCGTGCCGCCGTTGTGGTGTAGCGCGGGCGAGAGGTAGGTCAACTTGGAAAAATTGCGGAAGTCCTCGATCGTCGCATAACGCCGTCCCTCCTTTAGAGAGCGCACAAACGGAGAGCCATAGGTGGGCATGAACACAGTCGCATCTCCGCCGATTTGAACCGAGCGCTTCGAATTGCGCGCATGCAGCGTGAACTGAGACGGCACAGTCTTGACGATATCTTGCAACATCGATTCGTCGCAGCGAACACGCTCACCCTCGACCTTAGCTCCCGCCTGTTTCCACAGCGCGATCGATTCGGCATCGTCGCGAAACTCCAAGCCGATCTCTTGCATAATCTTCACGCCGTTTTGGCAAATGCGATCGATCTGCTCGTCGGAGAAAAAATCGTAGACGGGAAGCCTACGCGTGATATACGCCGCCGCCGTGTCGCGACGTTCAACCGCAGCTTGCGCGCGCAACGCAAGGCGACCCTCACGACCGCCGCTACGCCGCCGCTCCGAAGAAGAAACATCGGTGGAAACTTCTGCCATCTCAACCTCCCTTGCCAAAAGCCAAAAGATACGATCGCATAGCGAAAAACAATTCGCGCAAACGAGCAATCTCTGCAGCTCGTTACTATCTTGCGTCGATTCTTGCGTCCATTCTTGCTTTTTTTTGCCTCGTTCGCAATTTTTTTCTTCTGCGCAAAAATTTTGCCTTTAACCTTGCCTTTAACCTTGCCTTCGCGCGGGAAAATACCATATTGTAGACGGCGTAGAGTTTCACGCTCACTTTGTTTTCTTCGAACTTTTTTCTTCGGTATGTCCTTTCTCTCGCGTGTTTCCGCAAGCGCGATCCTTGCCTTGCTTCTTCTGTCGTTCGGCATCGGGGCTGCGGGGGCGCGCGCTCGTCCGAACTCTTTTGCCGACCTCGCCGAAAAACTTTCGCCGTCGGTCGTCAACATTCAGGCACGGCACGCCGTCAGCGAAGGCAAACGTCAGGGCGGATTTCAGTTCGAGTTTCGCGCGCCCCCAGGCTCGCAGCTGGAAGAGCTCTTTCGTCAGTTCCGCGAACAGCAACAGGGACAAGGCAACAAGCAACGGCGCAGGCGTTCCCGCTCGCAAGGCTCAGGTTTTGTGATCGACCCCAGTGGGCTGATCGTCACGAACAATCATGTGATCGACAAGGCGGAGAGCATCTTGGTCGTGTTGCAAGACGGAACTAAGCTTGTGGCAGAGGTGGTCGGCAAAGATGTTCAGACCGATTTGGCTTTGTTGCGCGTGCGAAACGACAAGGCGCTGCCTGCAGTGTCGTGGGGCGATTCGGACAAGACGCGCGTCGGAGACTGGGTCATGGCGATCGGCAATCCGCTCGGCTTCGGCGGTAGCGTGACGGCAGGGATTGTGTCTGCACGCGGGCGCGACATTCGCGCAGGACCCTACGACGACTTCATTCAGACGGACGCGCCGATCAATCGCGGCAATTCGGGAGGTCCTCTGTTTGACCTTTCGGGGCGCGTGATCGGCATCAACACGGCGATCGTCTCGCCGAGCGGGGGATCGATCGGCATCGGTTTCGCCATACCTTCGCGCGTTGCGCGCGCGATCGTAGACCAACTGGGACAGCATGGCGAGGCGCGCCGTGCGTGGATGGGAATCGC
>JABAAD010000131.1 GCA_014238935.1 Alphaproteobacteria bacterium | reverse complement strand
TGGGATGGCGCGGCGTGGCATCGACATGAGGAAAAATTACCGCCCACGCCACGGAGGTCGGTCGTCCCCACAGCTCGCCGTTTGCAAAGTTGGCAAGCCTGCCGAAAAAAAGCGCCCAAGGCGCTGCCAAGCATATCAAATCCAAAAAACGCCAAAATTCTATGCCTCGACGACCACAATAAAGCCACATTCCCAAAAGCAATCCCAGCGCACCGCCATGGAAAGACATTCCTCCCTTCCACAAAGAAAAAATCTCCAGCGGGTTCGAAAGAAAATACAGCGGCTTGTAAAAAATTACATAACCCAGCCTTCCTCCCAAAAGAACACCCCAAACGCACCAAGAAAACGCTTCGATAAAATATTCTTTCTTGATCGGTTCTTCCAACCACTCGTTGAATCGACGCACGAGCAAAAATGTTATGACAAAGCCCACGATGTAGGCGAGCGCGTACCAGCGTATCGTCAAAGGTCCCAGCGAAAACGCGACGGGATCGATGCTCGGAAACATGTAAGGACCCGAAAAGGGAAAAAAGGACACGACTTCTCCTCCGCGCAACAAGATTTTCTTGACTAACTCTTTCTTGCAAAAGCATCGCACAAAGTCTAGACTTCGTCTCGCCCTTGTCTTTATTTTAGCTTTCTTTTGGCTTGCTCGTAGGGATAGCTTCTTATACTCCCCCTGTCTGCGCCTTGTCGAGGACGGACTTTATGACGCACTCCACCCCATCCGCTTGTACGGCGAAAACCGCGCTCGATTGCTCGCTCTCCGAGCGGGCGCGCTTGTGCCTCAAGGGCTTGGAGCAAAATGCCGTGCGCCCGACGCTGCAACGCCGCGCGATCGTCGCGCACATCTTCCAAGGCGACGCGCGACATTTCTCCGCCGAACGCCTGCACGCCGAGCTCGCAGCGAAACGACGCTTTCTGTCGCTTGCAACCGTCTACAACACGCTGCATTTGCTGACGCGCCACCGCTGGCTGAAAGAGATCGTGCTGGAAAAGGGACTGACCCTTTTCGATAGCAATGTCTCTTTTCACCACCACCTGTACAACATCGAGACACAGAAGATCGAAGACATCGAAGCTGTCCCCGTAGGCGCGCTGCCGCCTTTGCCCTCAGGCGTCAGGGTGGAGCGTGTCGAGGTGGTCGTGCTTGTGCGCCCTTCGAAAAACGCCGTGCGCAAAAATAACGCTTGAAGGGCTCGCGGCTTCGAAGGGCGTAAAGCTTTTCGAAAGAGCCCTCAAAACAAATCCGCTCGTTCGCCAAGAACAACGAACGATCCGTGAAAGAAGACGCTTCCTGCGGCGCGTGCGTCGTGATGATAGCGCAGCGGTTTTGCCTCTCCACGAGAAAGCGCAATCGTTCGAGAATCTCCAGCCTCCGCCCTGGATCGAGCGCGCTGAAGGGCTCGTCCAAAAGCAAAACACGGCTGTCCGTTTGCAGCCACAATCGCGCCAGAGCTGTCAGCTGCGCCTGTCCGCCGGAGACCTCGTCGGGATAGCGCGCGTGCAAGGCGCTCAGTCCCATCGTCGAGAGTGCCCCTTCGACCTCGTGGCGAATCTCGTCGCGGCGAAGTATCCTCTCGTCGCAAGCCAACGCGACATTCTCGTAAAGCGTCAGGTGAGGAAACAGAACGCGCTGCTGGAACAGACTCGCCGTCGGACGTTGCCGCGAAGGCAGCGCACCTACAGAATGCCCGTCGATCACGACATCTCCGCCACGCAGAGGATGAAACCCCGCGACGCTTTGCAAAACCGTCGTCTTACC
>JABAAD010000013.1:11314-11560 GCA_014238935.1 Alphaproteobacteria bacterium | reverse complement strand
CGGAGCATGCGAAGCGACAAATCAGAACCTTGTCTTGTGCTGTCGGCACTCTCCGCCTCCGCTCAGTATCCCGCAACGTCGTTTCTCACGCCTTCTCACCGAGATGCACACCATACTACGCTTTCATTTGCCTTCTTGTCAATCTTTTTTTTTGTTTTTTTATTTTTCTCGGTCTTTCTTTTTCCTTTCTTAGTTCCTGGCTTGCGCCCTCTTTCTATCCTTCTTTCTTTTTTTCTTCCTTTCTTT
>JABAAD010000013.1:3497-11304 GCA_014238935.1 Alphaproteobacteria bacterium | reverse complement strand
TACATGCGGGTTTCTTCGACGATCTCGTTCGAAGAGTTTTTTGCAAGCACCCTCTCGCCAGCTCCGATAGCGAGGATGGCAGACTGCGGAGGATTGATGATCGCCTGAAAGGCGTGTATGGCGAACATGCCCAAGTTCGAGATCGATATTGTGCCGCCCGTATAGTCTTGGGGTTGCAGCTTGCCTTGCCGAGCGCGTGCGATCAGCGCGTGCAACTCGCGTGCGAGCGGAACGAGGGGTTTTGTCGCTGCGTCTCTGACGACGGGGGTGACAAGCCCGCCGGGGATGGCTACGGCGACCGCCACATCGACCCTTTGAAAATGCTTCATGCCCTCGTCTGTCCACGCGACATTGACGGCGACTTCCTCCTTTGCGCACATCTCCAAAGCCAGCGCGAGCGCTTTCACCAGCAGATCGTTGAGGGAGACCTTGAAGGGTTTTTCCGCCGCCGCGCCTTGTCGTCGGTGCTGCTCGCAGAAGTGGCGGTTGATCTGCTCGCGCAGCGAGAGCAGCGCGTCGATCCTGCTGGTGATCGTCAGCGTGAAATGCGGAATAGTTTGCTTCGAGAGCGTCAGCCTTTCTGCGATCACCTCGCGCATCGTCGAGTGAGGACGCAGCTCGAAGGGAGCATCTATAGGAATTTCTATGGGGAGGTTTGCAGAAGCTCGCTCTGCTAGCAAGCCTTGTGTCAGCGCTTGTTCGACATCGTGCAGAACAATGCGACCTTGCGGCCCGCTGCCTTTGCCTTGCAGACGCGCGAGCGCGATGCCTTCTTCTTGCGCGCGCGCACGCGCGCGCGGCGAGGCGAAGAGTCTTGTTGTGCCTTTTTTTGTTTCGCCTTGTCCTTGACGAGCCTCCAGCGCGTCGAGGACATCGTTGGCTTTAATTTTTTCTTGGATCGTTCCTTGCTTTTCTGCTCGCGCGTTTGAGGTAGAGAGGGTATCGAGCGCGATGCCTTGCGTTTGGGCGAGTCTGCGCGCCAAAGGAGTAGCACGCGGCGTTGCGCGCGGCGTTGCCTGCGGAGTTGATGCGGTCATGGTTTGTTGCAAAGCTCCCGTGCACGGCGGCAGATATCCTCGAGCGAAGGCAGCGCGAGGGCTTCGAGATTGGCTGCGTACGGCATGGGTACATCCTCGCCTGATATGCGGGCGATCGGAGCGTCGAGCCAGTCGAAAGCCTTTTCGCTCAGGGATGCTGCGATTTCGCTGCCGATTCCTGAGAAAGGCCACCCTTCTTCGACGACCAGCATGCGATTGGTTTTTTTCAGAGATTGCAACAAACACTCTGTATCGAGCGGTCGCAAGGAGCGCAGGTCGATGACCTCGCAGGAGATTCCGTGCGCTTGCAACTGCTCTGCCGCCTCGAGACACACCCCCACCATGCGCGAAAAGGAGACGAGCGTCAGATCACGCCCCTCTAGCAACAAGGCGGCGCTTCCGAGAGGTAGCAGCTCTTCGTTGTCGGCTACGGAAAATTCTTGCCCGTAGAGGATTTCGTTTTCCAAGAAGACGACGGGATTGTCGTCGCGGATTGCCGCCTTCAGCAACCCCTTAGCATCGCGCGACGAATAAGGCGCGACCACCTTCAAGCCCGGGCAGTGCGCGTACCAGCTCGCGTAGCACTGCGAATGTTGGGCGGCAACGCGCGAGGCGGCGCCGTTGGGTCCGCGAAAGACGATCGGACAGCGCAAACTTCCCCCCGACATATAGCGAACCTTGGCAGCAGAGTTGACGATGTGATCGATGGCTTGCATCGCAAAGTTGAAGGTCATGAACTCGACGATCGGACGCAAGCCCGCCAGCGCTGCTCCGACGGCGATGCCACAAAAGCCCATCTCGCTGATCGGAGTGTCGCGCACGCGTTCCTCGCCGAACTCTTCCAAAAGCCCTTGGCTCACCTTGTAGGCACCTTGATATTGTCCCACCTCCTCCCCCATCAGGAAAACACGCGCATCGCGCCGCATCTCTTCTGCCATCGCGTCGCGCAGGGCTTCGCGCACGCTTTGAAGCATACCCGCACCAGAGGTTACGACTGGCTCTACCTTCGCTTGCGACAAGGCTTCTTCTTGCTGTGCTGCGATCTTTGCGGGTGCTTTCTCTGCTGGCTTCTCTGCTGTTTCGGAGGGGGCTTTTTTCGGGCTAGGGGAGGCAGCGGGAGCGGGAGTGGGAGCGGGAGCGGGAGCGGACACCTGTTCTTCGTCGTCGCCCGCGATCAGCGCGATCGGCGTGTTGACGGCGATATTTTTTGTACCCTCTTCGACCAGCAGTTTTTCGATTCTACCTTCTTCGACGGATTCTATTTCCATGACCGCCTTGTCGGTTTCCACCTCTGCCAGCACTGTTCCCGCCTCGACGGCATCCCCCTCCTTGACGCACCAGCGTGCGAGTGCCCCCTCCGTCATGGTGGGCGAGAGGGCTGGCATCAGCACGGAGGTGGGCATCGTCTTTATCTCTTTGTTTGTTGACTTGTCTCTTACGCGATTTTCGTCTCACGCATAGATATCGCTCACCAGCTCTTCTTCGGCGGGCATGGGCGTTTGTACGGCGAACTCGGCGGCTTTTTTCATTTGCTCGCGCGTTTGTTTGTCCATCTCCTTGAGTTGCTGTTCGGTTGCCCATCCTTGTTCGATCAGGCGTTTTCGCATTCTCTCGATAGCGTCGTGTTGCTCGCGCATCTCTTGGACTTCTTCTTTCGTGCGATACTTGGCGGGATCCGACATGGAATGCCCTCGATAGCGATAGGTTTCGACCTCCAATATGTAGGGACCTTTTTTGCGACAATGCGGCAACACTCTCGCGACGGCTTTTCGAACGGCGAGCACATCCATGCCGTCGACCTCTTCGCCTGGAATTCCGTAGGCGTGTCCTCGCGCCCATAGGCGATGTCCGTCTTTGTTGGTGCCGGCGGCGGCGCGTTGGACGCTTGTGCCCATGCCGTAGCGATTGTTCTCGATGATGTAAAGCACGGGCAGGTGCCACAGAGCCGCCATATTGAAGGACTCGTAGACTTGTCCTTGGTTGGCTGCTCCGTCGCCGAAGAAGGTGGCGCAGACGCCGCCCGTACCCTCGTAGCGGTGGCGGAGCGCGATGCCTGTTCCCAGCGAGACTTGTGCGCCGACGATTCCGTGTCCGCCGAAAAATCCTTTTTCAGGAGCAAAGAGATGCATCGACCCCCCCTTGCCGCCGCTCGTGCCTGCCGCTCTTCCCGTCAGCTCTGCCAAGACGCGCTCGGGCTCGATGCCGCAGGCGAGCATGTGTCCGTGCTCGCGGTAACCCGTGATCATGCTGTCGTGCAGGGCGAGCGCGCTTTTCACGCCGACGACGACGGCTTCCTGTCCGACATAGAGATGGCAGAAGCCTCCGATCTCTCCCATGCCGTAGATCTGCCCTGCGCGCTCTTCGAAGCGGCGGATCTGCAACATCTTGCGATAAAGATCGAGCGCCTCCTCCGCAGAGAAGCTCGCCGCAACGCCGTTTGCAGAAGAGACTTTCGACGCACGCGCAGAAGAGGGCGAATTCAAGGCTGCGCCTCTGGCAAGATCAACACCGCCTCGTCTTCACGCGCCATCTTCAGTTTGGAGCGCAAAAGAATCTCCAAATACTCACGATCCAAACTTTCCTCCTGCAAACGCCCGATGCTTTCCTCCAGCGTACCGCGCTCGAAACGCAATCCCGCAAGCTCGCTCTCCAAACGCGATTGTTGCAACTCCAAGCGCGAAAGCTCCGAGAGACGATTCTCTCCGTAAAAAAGACGGTAGCCCATCGCAAGACAATAGACGAACAACAACAGCACGCCCCAGTTCCTCAAAGAAAAAAGAGGAAAACCCGCGAGCAGTCGAAAACCCTTCAACACCATGCCTTCTTTAAATCACGCTTGACAAAAAAGCGCAAGTCTTTTAACCTCACCCCATCCTTTGCTCGTCCCTTAGCTGCGTCCCTTAGCTTTGTCCATTAGCTTAGATAGGTTCTTAGTTAGGGCATTGGCAAACAATTCGCACCCTCGCACCCTCGCACTCCTCCTCCGCATCCATGTCCGCCTTGCTCTCCGTAGAATCGTTGCACGCTCGCTTGGAGGAGGATACGAGCAAAGAAATCCTACGCGGTATCTCGATGGAAATTCCTTACGGCGAAGTGCACGCCGTGATGGGACCGAACGGCTCCGGCAAGAGCACGCTTGCAAGCATTCTCGTAGGCAGAGAGGGCTTCGATGTAGAAGGACGCGTCCTGTTCGAAGGTGAGGACTTGCTCGCGCTAGAACCCGAAGAACGCGCGCGCAAAGGATTGTTTCTCGCCTTCCAATATCCCGTAGCCCTGCCCGGCGTGCAAGGCATGCGCTTCCTCAGCGAGGCGCTGGACGCACAGGCGCGCGCACAAGGCGAGGAGGAAGAAGACCGCATCGCCCAAGTGAAACGCGTGCGCGCGCTTGCGCGCGAGCAAGGCATCGAAGAGAGCATGCTGAAACGCGCTGTCAACGAAGGGTTTTCGGGCGGCGAGAAGAAACGCAACGAGATGCTGCAACTCGCCGCTTTGAGACCCAAGCTCGCCATCCTAGACGAGACCGATTCGGGGCTTGACATCGACGCTATCCGCAGCGTCGCCGAGGGCTTGACGCGCATGCGCGATGGCAAGCGCAGTTTTCTCATCATCACCCACTACCAAAGGCTGTTGGAGTATATCGAACCCGACCGTGTCCATGTTTTGCTGAATGGGCGCATCGTGCGCTCGGGCGACAAGACGCTGTGCGCCGAGCTCGAAGCCGAGGGCTACGCACCCCTGCTACAAAAGCACGGCGCGACAGAAGTGTCGGCGCAAACTTGAGAGACGATGTCTCCCTCTCCCGCAGTCCTTCTGCCCGAATTGCCTTCGGGGTTGTTGCGCGACAAGGGCGATGCGCGCGAGATCTTTTTGCGCTTCGGACTGCCGCAGCGCGGCTCTCCTGCGGCGGAGCGATGGAAGTACACGCGACTGGGAGATTTGGCGCAGAAACGTCTCCACCTGCCGCACGAAGAGAAAACATGGGGCGAGAGAGTTGCCAAAGCTGTTGCGGACAAGCGAGACGAGATCGAACTTTTTCCTGAGGCGCGTTTGTTGCTGTTCGTCGATGCTCGGTTGCAAAAGCATTGTCATGATCGCACGCCTGAGGTCACGCCTTACGCGGGCTTGCCGCGTATTGCCGAGGATCAGCCCTTGGCGGCGCTCAATGTGGGATCGCGCTGCGAGGCGTGGCGCGTCGTGCTGGACGAATGCACGCCCTTCTTGCATGTGCTCTTTCTTGAAACCGAACCCGACGAGCAGCGACCCTCGATTCCTCTGTTGCAAACGCGTTTGCGCATCGAGGTTGTGTCGGGTGCAACGACGCTTGTCCAAAGCGGAGAACACTCCATGCCCTGCTGGACGAACGACCTGCTCGAGCTGGAGGTGGCTGAGGGAGCGCAGTGCGAGCATGTCGTCTTGCAAAGCCGAGCAGCCGGCAGCTGCGGATTCTCGCGCACGACAACGCGGGTCGCCGAAAAGGCTTCCTACGCCCACATCTCCGCCGTGCGCGCAGAGGGCTTGACGCGCCAAGAGGTGAGCGTCGACTTGGAGGGAACTGACGCCTCGTGCAAACTGCACGGAGCCTATCGCGCACAAGGCAAAGGGCATATCGACAACGACACGGAGATTTTTCACAACCAAGCGCGCTGTACTTCGGACGCTCTCTACAAGGGGGTGCTGGAAGACAGAGGACGCGGTGTCTTTCACGGCAAAATCTTCGTCGCACAAGACGCGCAGGAGACACAAGGCTATCAGATGAGCCGCGCGCTCCTGCTCTCCGAGCGCGCCCAAGCCTACCACAAGCCCGAGTTGGAAATTTACGCCGACGATGTCGTCTGCAGCCACGGCGCGACCATCGGCGCGCTCGACGAAGAACAGCTGCTTTACCTGCGCTCGCGCGGGATCGTGCGCGAGCAAGCAGAGGCGATGTTGCTGGAAGCCTTTTTGGCAGAAGCCTTGCAATGCCAACGACAAGATTGTGCCGAGGCGTTGCAACACCACATGACGCAACATCACAAAGCACGATGAGCGAGACGGCAGCAATAGCCGAGCAGCCCCCTGCCCCTTCGCTGTCCGCGGAAGGTCTTGCGGAGGCTTTTCCTCTTGCAACCTTGCGCGAAGCCTTTCCCGCCCTGCAACAAAAGAACTCGCAAGGCACTGCGCTCGTCTATTTCGACAGCGCCGCTAGCGCCCTCAAGCCGCGCGAGGTGATCGATACGCTCGCCGATTTTTACGCGACCGACTACGCCAATGTTCACCGTAGCACCCATCGGCTGGCGGAACGTTCGACCGAACGCTACGAGGGTGCACGCGAAGCGGTGCGACAACACTTGGGCGCGGGCGCGGTGCACGAGATCGTCTTTACGCGCAACGCGACCGAGGCGATCAATCTGGTCGCCAACAGCTGGGGCGACATCTTGGCGCGCGATTGCATGCGAAAACCCGCGCTCGCCGTCTCGATGATGGAACACCACTCGAACCTTGTGCCGTGGCAGAGGCTTGCCGAACGCTGCGACGCAGAACTCCTGGTGATCCCAATCACCGCCACGGGCGAGATCGATCTGGAGGCTTACGAGCATGTTTTAAAGACGAACGATGTCGCGCTGGTCGCGCTCGCGCATGTCTCGAATGTGTTGGGAACGAAGAACCCGATCGCTGAGCTTGTCGCAACGGCGCATCGACACGGCACATTAGTGTTGGTCGACGGCAGCCAAGCCGTTCCGCACGAACCCGTCGATGTGACGGCGTTGGACGCAGACTTCTATGTGTTTACGGGACACAAGGTCTTCGCTCCCTCAGGGATCGGCGTGCTTTACGGCAAGGAGAAGTTGCTGGAGGCGATGCCGCCGTGGCAGTACGGCGGAGAAATGGTGGAGCGCGTTTCGTTTCAACAGACGAGTTGGAACCGTCTGCCGTGGAAGTTCGAGGCGGGAACACCGCCGATTGCCCAAGCTGTCGGACTGGACGCGGCGCTGAAGTTCGTCCGCCGCATCGGCATCGAGGCGATCAAGGCGTACGAGCAGCAGCTCGGCGAGAAGATGCAAAAACGCCTTCAAAACATCGAAGGACTGACCCTGCTTGGAACTGCGCGCGCGCGCGCTCCCATCTTCTCCTTTGCGCTCGAAGGGCAGAACGCGTTCGACCTCGCCGCCCTTTTGGACAAGCAGGGTTTTTGTTGTCGAGCGGGCTTTCACTGCGCCGAGCCCCTCGTTCGACACTACGGACTTTCGGGATGCCTGCGCGTCGCCCTCGCCCTTTACAACAGCGAGCAGGAATGCGACGCCTTCGTCGCTGCCTTGGCGAAAGCGCGCACCATGCTCGCTTGACGAAACAATTCTTGACGAGGTAGCCCGTGACACACTTTGCAAACCCGTATGCGCTCGATTCGCTGCAGCCCAGCGTCCCTGAGGGTAGCGAGTTCCTCAGCGGCAAAGAAATCGCGGAGGGGGTGACGCTCGCCTCGCGCGATGCGATCGTGGCGGCACTTTCTACGGTTTTCGACCCTGAGATTCCCGTCAACATCTACGACTTGGGACTCATCTACGACATCGTCGCCGCAACAAGCGGCGAAGGTAACAGGGAGGGCGACTGGGAGATCGCCATGACGCTGACCGCGCCCGCTTGTCCTGTCGCGGGCGAGTTGCCACAGCAGGTTGCCGATGCCGCGGCGTGCATCGAAGGGGTGGGACGCGTGTGCGTGCGACTCACTTGGGAGCCACCCTGGTCGCCCGATCTGATGTCCGAAGACGCGCGCTACGCGCTCGGCATGTAGT
>JABAAD010000013.1:1343-3397 GCA_014238935.1 Alphaproteobacteria bacterium | reverse complement strand
TTCGTAGAGGCGGTGTAGCATCAAACACACAGCTGCGATGAAGAGAGCAAGGTCTAGAAAGTTTCTTCTGCGCCACGCGAAGAAGGTAGCAACGAGATAGGCGCAACAAAACAGCGAGAGGACACTGGGCTTGACGAACCACAGCCACGCGGTGAAATTTTCGCGGCTGGAGAACCACAGCAGCTGATAGAAAGAATCTACAAGCGAGAGTGCCGTCGGCAGAAGGAACCACAAGACGAGCAGATAGACGACGCGCGAAAGAGTCGTTGCGCGGTTCTCGAAGGTTTGCGCAAAGCACAAGACGGCGATGGCGTTGAGAATGAGGGCTACGAAAAAACGCAACTGCTCCAACGCATCGTAGAGGGGTTGCAGGAGAACATCGAACTGATCGACGAGAGGTTGCAGGAGGGAGGACACGAAAGTCTCCTTGACAAGGATTGGAGCAAAAGCTTGACAGCCGTGCTACAATACCATCGGGAGACAACGCATGGACAAGTCTGATACTCGCAACGAAGATATTGTCGTGGTGACCGACCGAGCAGCCGAGCGTTTGCGTGCGCTGTTGGTGGAAGAAACGGCGCGGCGCGGTGAGGCTGTTTGCGCGTTGCGGCTGTCCTTGAAGAAAGGGGGATGTGCGGGCATGAGCTTCGATTTGGACTATGTGTCGGCAGCGAAGGTGCGAAACGGCGATATTTGCCAAAGCGTCAAGGGTGTTGCCCTGCATATCGATCCTGTCGCAACGATGTTCCTGCTGGGAACGGAGATCGACCATCGAGAGACGAAGCTCTCCAGCGGATTTGTCTTTACCAGCCCAAAAGCAACGGCTCGATGCGGTTGCGGAGAGAGTGTCGCTTTCGGATGACAAGGTGAGCACGGTGAAGAGAGGGAACAAAATGAACGATCGAATTTTTGCGTTGTCGCTTGTCTATGAGCGACTCTAGAAAGCGCGGCGTTCGCCTTGCGAGCGACCGCGCAACGCAGATAGAAAACCGACATGCGCGCCTGACGCAAGGCAGCCTTGTCGTCAATGTTGTACGCTTGGCTTGGCCTACTGTCGTTGGACTTTTGGGGATCTTCCTTTTCAACCTCGCCGATGTTTTCTTCGTTGGAAAACTCGGCACGACACCGCTGGCTGCCATCAGCTTTGTCTTCCCTCTGCTTTTTGCCTTCATCACGCTCTCGATTGCGCTTGGCATTGCAACGACCGCGCTAGTCGCCCGAGCGCTCGGCGAAGGCAAGACGCGGGAAGCCCACGGGGTGGGAAGCTCCGCCGTAGTGCTCGCCTTCCTCTACGGGCTTGTGCTGGCGGCGGCGGGCTTTGTCACGATCGAACCCATCTTCAACGCGATGGGAGCAAGCAGCGAGACGCTGCCGCTCATCAAAATTTATATGCGGATATGGTATGCGAGTTCTCCCATGCTGATGTTGCTGATCGTCGTCAACCACCTTATGCGCGCGCACGGGATCGCCATCTTTCCTGGGATGGTTATGCTCTGCGCCTCGTTGATAAACATCGTCCTCGATCCTCTGCTGATCTTCGGATTGTGGGGCTTTCCGCGCTTGGAGGTGGCAGGGGCTGCTTGGGCAACCGTCATCGCGCGCGCGGGAGGATGCCTGATTCTTCTGTGGGGAGTGAAACGCTACGGCATCTTGAAGGGGTGGCGAGGAAGTTTCAAAGAGCTGGTCGCCGACTTCGTTCGATTGATCCGCTTCGCCGTGCCAGCCTCGGGACAGAATATTGTCCAGCCCGTAACAGAAATCTACATGGTCGCCCTGCTCGCCGGCTTCGGAACCCAAGCGGTTGCCACCTACGGCGTGGTCACCCGCCTTTATGCGATCATCTTCCTGCCCTACTACGCGATGGCGGCCGCCCTGATTCCAATCGTCGCGCAAAACTGGGGCGGAACGCACCGCACGCGCGTCGAGGAGGCGGGACGGCTGGCAACCCGCGTAGCCCTGCTGTGGGGCGTGCTTTGCACTGTGCCTCTTTTCCTGTTCGCGCGACCGATCGCCGAGCTCTTCGGCAACGGCGACGATTTCGTCGCTTGGACGAC
>JABAAD010000013.1:0-1333 GCA_014238935.1 Alphaproteobacteria bacterium | reverse complement strand
CGCGACCGATCGCCGAGCTCTTCGGCAACGGCGACGATTTCGTCGCTTGGACGACTTTTTACTTTCGCTACATTCCTTGCAGTTTCGCCTTTGCCGGACTCGTGATGCTGCTGGGCTCTTTCTTCTACGGCATTGCAAAGCCCTTCTACGCCTTCGCCACCGAGGCGGTGCATTGGTTTGTGCTTTATGTGCCTGTCGCCTACCTTGCCTCGCAATGGCTGGGTGTCGAAGGCATTCTGTTGAGCGAGATCACAGCCAACCTCGTCTCAGCGCTGCTCGCCTTCGCCGTCTACCGCTGGGTTTCTCGCAAGGGGTTTTAGGCGCACGGCAGGTCCACAACGAGGTTGTGCAACCTCTCGCAACCTTCGCCCGAAAGCGCGGAGACGGGAACGGCGTCGCAGGCTCTGGCTGCGGATAGGATGGCGTGGCGCTCTGGGCGCGGCAGCTTGTCGATTTTGTTCCACACCTCGACGATTCTGCCTTTGCAACCCAAGCGTTGCAAGACGAGTAGCACCTCGTGCTTCTGCTCGGCACTGTCTGCTGCGGCGATGTCGCGTACATGCAAGACGATGTCGGCTTGCACGACCTCTTCCAAAGTGGCGTTGAAAGCATCGATCAGAAAGGGCGGCAGGTCGGCGATGAAGCCCACAGTGTCCGCCAGCAACAGCGTCGCGCCGTCGTTGCCGCTCGATCTAGAGGGAGCAGAACGCCAGCGTGCGATCTTCGTATCGAGGGTCAGGAAGGGCTGTCGTTTCACGGCTTGGCGCATACCTTCAGGGCGCGCGAGCAGGCGGTTGAAAAGGGTCGATTTGCCGGAGTTCGTGTAGCCCGTCAAGGCGGTGAGAAGGCATCCTTGGCGCGCACGGCGTTGCAGCGAGCGTCGCGCGTTGAGCTTTCGAAGCTTTTTGTCGAGGGTTCGTTCGGTCTTTTCGAGCGTGCGCCTGTCGAGTTCTATCTGACGCTCTCCCGGTCCTGCGAGGAACCCTCGTCCTCCCCTCTGTCGTTCCAAGTGTTGCCATGCTTTGGCGAGGCGCGACTTCTGCCACGCGCATTGAGCGCGCGCGACTTGCAAACGTCCTTCTTGGCTTTGCGCGTTTGTAGCGAAGATTTTCAGGATGAGCGCCGTGCGATCGAGCACGCTGCAGCCCAGCGCGCGTTCGAGATTGCGCTGTTGCAGCACGCCGAACGGCGCGTCGAGACAGACGAGCGCAAGCGCAAGCTTTTCGACGAGCGCGCGTAGGGCTTCGACCTGCCCCTTGCCGAGCAAGGTTGCAGCAGAGGGTCGCTGGACGACGAATGTGTGGCGAGCGACGACTTTCAGCGACGATCCTGA
>JABAAD010000130.1 GCA_014238935.1 Alphaproteobacteria bacterium | reverse complement strand
GTCGATCAAAAGCTTGCTCTCGCGGCGCGAGAATCCAAGCTTCGCCTGCGCGACTGTGGTTAGAGAACCACGCGTCACTGTGCGGCTGGTCGCTGCCGACTTTTCGCCCATGCCTCTGCTCCGCTCATGCCTCTGCTCCGTCGGGCTTTCGGAAATTGAGGTATGATAGCCCCCATGAAGGACAAAGTGAAGGACAAAAGGCAACCCCGCGCTACAAGCGACGATCCCCTGCTTGCCGCTCTTTTGCAAGGATCGCGGCGGGCGCTTGCGCGGGCGATCACGCTTTGCGAATCGCAACGCGCGGACAAACAAGCACGCGCACGAAGGTTGCTGCGCGCGCTGCAAGAGCGGGCAGGGCAAAAAACGCCTCAATCAACATCGCCATCAACATTGCTATCTCCGTCGACGCGTCGCATCGGCATCACCGGCGCGCCGGGTGCTGGAAAGTCGACGCTGATCGCCGCTCTCTGCCAACGCTTTTTGCAACGACAGGAGGGCTCGCTCGCCGTGTTCGCCTCCGATCCCTCGTCGCTTACGGGCGGCGGCGCGGTGTTGGCGGACAAGACGCGCATGGGAGCGATCGTCTCCGAACGACGGATTTTTATCCGCCCCTCGCCCGCAAGCGCCGAGCGCACATTGACGACGGGCTTGTTGGAGAGTCTGCTTTTGTGCGAGGCTTGCGGTTATCAAACGTTGCTCGTCGAATCGGTCGGCGCAGGACAAGCGGAGACTGCCATCGACGACTATGTCGATTGTCTGTTGCTGTTGCTCGCCCCCGGCAGCGGCGACGGATTGCAAGGCTTGAAACGAGGACTTGTGGAGCTCGTCGATCTTCTTGTCGTCACGAAAGCCGACGGCGCTCTTTTGAAGCAGGCGCACAAAACCCTGGAAGACTATCGCAACGCGGTCAGAGGACTCTCCGCGCAAGATGGGTGCACGAGGCAATACCTCGTCTGCTCGGCAGAGGACAGCGCGCAAGTAGAGGCTTTGTGCGCAAAGATCGACTCCTTCTTCCAAGAACGCTCCGCCTCAGCCTTGCGAGAACGCCGTTGTTTGCAGCGAAAGAACCTTTTTCTGCGTGCCTTTGCAGAGGAAGCCGTCGACGATGCGTTGAGAAACGCGGTGAGGCGGAAGGCATTCTGTAAGACCCTCGACGGGTTTGGAAAGGCAGAGAGGGCTTTGGAAAACGACGGGCTTCTGCCCGCGGAGCTCGCTGGCGAGTGCTTCGCAACCCTCGACGACCAGATGGACGAGCAAGGGAAAGAGGAGTGAAAGAGGGTGTGCTCGACACGCCTGTCATCGAGGATTTCGTTTTTTCTCGGTCATGCCTTCTGAATGTCGCCCATAAAGATTCGGATGTGCTGTTCCAAGGCGTTCGCCTGCGAGCGCAGGTGATCGACGCTTTGAGAGAGTTCTACGGCGGACTTGTCCGCTCCTTCGGATGCGGTATCGACGGCGGTAAAGCTGGTTTGGATTGTTGCTACATTGTTTGCTGCCTCCAGCATGCTTTTAGCGACGGCTTCGCCCGTCTGTCGCTGTTGCAGCATGGTCTCGGAGATTCCTGCGACGACGGTGGCTGCGTTGCGCACGGTCGCTCGGATTTCGTCTAATACCTGCAACACTTCTGCCGAGCTTGTCTGTAAGTTTTCGATCAAGCCCGATATTCGCTCTGTCGCCTTCGTCGTTTGGTCGGCGAGGTTTTTGACCTCTGCTGCGACGACGGCAAAGCCCTTTCCCGCCTCGCCCGCGCGCGCCGATTCGATGGTG
>JABAAD010000129.1 GCA_014238935.1 Alphaproteobacteria bacterium | reverse complement strand
ACGACCAAGAACAACAACCCCAAGAGCAGCAACCTATAGGCTGCGGTAGCTACGCCGACATCTCCGTCTTCTCCTTCCACCCCATCAAGCCCATCACAAGCGCGGAGGGCGGCGTTGCCGTCACAAACGACGCGCGCTTGGCAGAACGCATGCGCAATCTCAGAAGCCACGGCATCGAACGCGACAGAGACAACTTCCGCACGCCTCTGCCATCCGATACGGAAGGCAGCGAGCATTACGAGATGATCGAGCTGGGATTCAACTATCGACTCTCCGAGCTGCACGCAGCCCTGGGCATCACACAGATGAAACGACTCCAGCCCTTGCGCGAACAACGCCGCGCGCTCGCCGAGCATTACGATACCCTGTTCGACAACAGCTCGCTGACAGATTGCCTCCGTCCCCTGCAACGCGGACTACGCGGGCATTCTGCCCACCACCTCTACATCGTTGCGCTCGACTGGAAGGCTTTCGGTATGCCGCGACGATCTTGCATGCTGGCGTTGCGACGCCAAGGCATACAGACGCAAGTCCACTACATTCCCATCCACCACCACCCCTACTACCGCCAGCATGGCGTGTGCGAGAAGCCCGTCGATCTCGCTAACAGCGAGCGTTACGCCGAGCAAGCCCTCTCGTTGCCGCTGTTCGCCGACATGCACAAGAGCGATGCCGAAAGGGTCGTTGCAGCATTGGAGGGGTTGCGGCAATGCGTTTCGACCTAGTCGCCGATGCTGAGCAAGAAGGCACATTTGTCGTCGGTATGGGACACGCACGACGTTGCCTCGCCTTGGGGGAGGCGTTGCGAAAGAAAGGTGTCTCCCTGCGGCTGTTTTTTCCCGACCCGTCGCTAGCTGAGAGGATGTTTCCTCACCTCGCTGCCCCTCGCCTCGGCGAGTTTGGTTCGTGGGAGGACTTGTGGCAAGAAGAAGCGCACGAGCCGCACGAAATGCTGATCGTCGATTCCTATCGTCTCGCGTCGCTATCTGCGGGCGTGCGGCAGCGCTACAAGCAGATCGCGTGTTTTCACGACGACAAGCCTCCGCCTGCCTTTGCGACACTTGCGATTTGTTGCGACCTATCAACGAAAAACTTCGCTCGTAGTTTCGCGTGCGATCATTCTTTTCGTGGCGGAAAGTATTTTCCGTTCCTCGATCGCTTCGCCCGCAACGCAACCGCTGGAAAGACGGAAGATGGTCGCCTGCTACTGTGGTTCGGAGGAAGGGAGACAGGCACAAGCCTCGTGCCTCTGCTTGCGGAGGATGTTTTGGGGGCGTGGCGCGCGGAGGTTGTGGTCTCGCCTGTCGTCGCGCCTTGCGCCGAGCTTTTGGCATTGGCGCGAAGGCGAGAGGGAGCTGTGCGCGTTTATAACGACGCTACGGCGATGGACGGGTTGCTGCCGCGCTGCGCGGTCTATTGCGGAGGTGCGGGGGTGGCTGCTTGCGAAGCGGCGCTGTTGGGGTTGAAGCTGATTCTGTGTCCGCTCGCGGAGAACCAACGCGGCAACGCCTGCGCCTTGGAGGAGGCGGGCGCGAAAGTTTTGCAGCCTCCCCTGCTGCCCGATGCGCTGCGCGAGGCGCTACGCACGATCGAACGGCAGCCCCCGTTGAAACTGGATACGCTGGGGTTGGACGGGAAGGGAGCAGAGCGATTGGCGCAAGCGTTGTGCGAGAGGGTGGCATCGTGAGCGCGGCTTCTTCTGAAGTTTCTTCTTCTGAAGTTTCTTCTTCTGAAGTTTCTTCCTCCGAAATTTCTTCTTCCGAACAGCTTGGCGAACGTTTGTGGGGA
>JABAAD010000128.1 GCA_014238935.1 Alphaproteobacteria bacterium | reverse complement strand
CGTGAGCGCCAGCTTGCACTATCGTCGCGGCGAGTTTGTTTGCGGGGCTACGCGTGGCGACGGCAGACGGGGCGAAAATGTCACTTCGAACCTTCGCACTCTTCGGGATATTCCGCAGCGCATCGAGAACGCGCAAGGATTCTCACAAGAATTTTTGCAAGAATTCTTGGAGGTTCGCGGCGAGGTGTATATCGAGAAAGAAGACTTTCGCCAGCTGTGCGTCGAGCAGGAGGAGAAAGGGGAGAAGGTTTTTGCGAACGCGCGTAACGCCGCTGCGGGCGCGTTGCGCCAGTTGGACGCGATGGTGACCGCCTCGCGTCCGTTGCGCTTTTGCGCCTGGGGCGTCGGGGCGTTTTCGGACGAAGGGGCTTCGGGGTTCGCGCGTCTGGAAAGCGCCGAGCAGCAGATGCTGTTGCTGGCAGAGGCGGGCTTTCCTACCGTCGAGACCTTTGTGTGCGAGGACGATGCCGCGCTGCTCGCCTGCTACCACGACTTGTGCGCGCGGCGCGAGGACTGGCCGTTCGAGGCGGACGGCTTGGTCTACAAGGCGAACAACTTGCGCTGGCAGGCATTGTTAGGGGAAGGGAGTCATCATCCTCTGTGGGCTGTTGCGCACAAGTTTCCCGAGCGCAAGGTGGAGACGCGCGTTCTTGCGATCGAGGTTCAAGTGGGACGCAGCGGTGCGCTCACGCCCGTAGCCCATCTTCAGCCGGTGATGGTGGGGGGAGTGAGCGTTTCACGCGCCACGTTGCATAACGAGGAGGAGTTGCGACGCAAGGACATCCGTGTCGGCGACTGGGTAGAGGTTGTGCGGGCGGGCGGCGTGATTCCCAAGGTCGAGCGAGTGTTGTCGGAAAAACGTGTCGCGGCGGGCGGCAAGGCGGGAAAATTAGCGGGAAAATCGGCGGGAAAGTCGGCGGGAAAACCGTTTGTGTTTCCTAAGCGCTGTCCCGTGTGCGGCTCTGCGGTACGGCGCAGCAAGGGTTATGTCGCCTTGCGCTGTGAGAATCGTTCTTGTGCAGCGCAACGGATTGCGCGCCTGCGGCATGCCGCCTCGAAGGCAGCGTTCGACATCGAGGGGCTGGGGGAGAAATCGATCGCTTTGTTTTGCGAACAGGGATTGTTGGAGGAGATCAGCGATCTGTTCCACTTGGGCAAAGCTCAAGAGAAGATTTTACGCCTAGAGGGCTGGCAGGAGAAGTCGCTCGGCAGCTTGCTGGAGGTGATCGAGGATCGCAGGCGGACGATGTTTTCGCGTGTGTTGTACGGGCTGGGAATTCCCAGCGTGGGGGTGACGCGGGCGCGCGAGATCGCGCTACGCGCGGGGTTAAAGGGTTGTTCGTTCCGCGACTTTTTTCACAAGATGCGAGAGCAAGAGATGCGAGACGAAGCGAGTCGCGGCGAGATTTTGAAGGAAGCGGTCGAGCTGTACGGGTTGACGGCGGAGGAGGGGGTTGTGATTCCGCGTTATTTCTCCGAAGCTGCGAATGTGTCGGCGCTGGAGGCGCTGTTGGAAGAGATCGAGGTTGTCAGCGAGGAGGTAGAGGAGGCAAGCATTGGCAAGAGCGTCCTTACGGGAAAGACTTTAGTTTTCACGGGAAGTTTGACTCGCTTCGGTAGGAATCAAGCGCGAAAGTTTGCCGAGCGTGCGGGAGCTCGTGTTGTTACGGGATTGTCTGGAAGCGTCGACTATTTGGTCGTTGGGGAGAAAGCTGGCAGCAAGGTTCGGCTTGCAGGGGAGTTGGGTGTTGAGGTTATGGACGAGGGCAAATTCTTGGCGATGTGCGGACAAGGTGCTAATCAAAGTGCTG
>JABAAD010000127.1 GCA_014238935.1 Alphaproteobacteria bacterium | reverse complement strand
ACGAGCAGACGCAAAACGGATTCGACGCCAAAACAGGGCTCGCCATCGCCAAAGCACTCTGCTCGCCGCAAAGCAGCCCGCGTTGCGATTTCCTCAATATCATCCGAGGCAGAATCGACACCGACGCAGCCCTCTCGAATGTCATTCCCTCCGCAGGCATGCGCGCAAGCCCGCACATCGACTTTGCAGGCGAGGTCAAACAAGCGCTGCCCGAAGTGCCTATCCTGCACGCAGCGCGCATCGCAACCCTGGCAGACGCGCGCTACGCCATCCGCGAAGGAAAAGTCGATATCGTCGGCATGACGCGCGCTCACCTCGCCGAACCCCACATCGCGCGCCTTGCCCAACTCGGCAAGGAAGACGAGATCCGACCCTGCGTCGGCGCAAGCTACTGCATCGACCGGCTCTACTTGGGACAAGATGCCCTCTGCATCCACAACCCCGCCAGCGGACGCGAACAGCACATGCCGCACGACCCAGATTTGCGAAAACACAAAAGCCCGAAAAAACAAAAAGTCGTCATCGTCGGCGCAGGTCCCGCAGGATTGGAAGCCGCGCGCGTCTGCTTGGAAAAAGAACTGCCGACCACCGTCTTCGAAGCCGCAGAAAGAGCAGGAGGACAAATTCGCCTGCTCGCTCAAGGACGACGCGCAGAACTCGCAGCCATCGTCGAGTGGCGGCTTCAGCGAATCGAAAAACTGCACGGCACAATCCACTACAACAGCTTTCTCGATCACGAAGAGCTGCCCGACATGGAAGCGGACATCGTCCTAGTCGCCACAGGAGGAACCCCCCAAAAACCCCCGATGGACTACGGAGAAGAACTGGCGCAAACAGGATGGGACATCTTGGCAGGAACGAAAGCATCCGAACAGCACATCGTCGTCTACGACGACAACGGCGCGCAGGCGGGCGTACAGCTCGCCGAGGTGCTGGCGGCAGGCGAAAACTGCCGTGTGCACTATGTGACGCCTGAGCGCACATTGGCTCCCGACATAGGAGGGCTGACCCACGCAGAAACCGCAAGGGTGTTTGCAGAGCATGAGATCAAGACGACCATCAACGCGCGACTGGTCGGGGTCGTGCGCCATAACAACCGCCTGCGCGTCGAACTCGGCTCGGACTACGCGCCCGACAAAAGACAATTCTTGGAAACCGACCGCCTCTTCGTCGAGCACGCAACGCAGGCGAACGACGCGCTCTACCACGCGCTCTGTCCCCTTTCCCGCAACGGAGGCGCCGTCGATCAAGCGGCGCTGCTGGCGGGAAAACCCCAAACTCTAAAGCGCAACGAAGAAGGAACTTTCCAACTTTTTCGCATCGGAGACGCTGTCGCAGCGCGCAACATCCACGCCGCCGTCTACGACGCGCTACGACTCTGCAAAAACTTTTGAACAAAAACTTTTAAGCAACCCTTCTAGACGAGACCTCCCAACAAGCATGACAAAACAAACATGACAAAAAGACTTGCCAAAACTCATTCTGCGCTCGACAAGCAACACATCCTCTTTTTTGCCAAAAAAGCCGACTCCTTTCTCACCGAGCACAAGCACATCCTGCTCGCTCTGAAACGCAAGGGCTGCCGCCTTTCGCTGGTCGCACAACGCCCGACCCACTCTTTGATCCGACAAAATATTCTCGACCCCCTCGCCCCCCGCAACCTCCATCTTATAGCCTTTTCCGACCACGGCAAAAATCCTCTCCGCGAAGCTCTCGTCTGCTGGAACATCCTGCGCCTGCTCTACCGCCTAAACCCCCAGATCGTCGTCGCCTACACGCTCAAACCCATCCTCTACAGCGCGCTTGCAAAAATGCTGCTGTCGA
>JABAAD010000126.1 GCA_014238935.1 Alphaproteobacteria bacterium | reverse complement strand
TGCATTACCCTCTACCCCCCTGCCCTCCCCCGAACGCGCATGAGCAAGATCGTCATCGGCAACTGGAAGATGAACGGCTTGCAAAGTTCCGCTGCGACCTTCCGCCGCATCGTGGAGGGCTACTCTTGCGAACGCGCCGCCAAAGCGGTGCTTGCGCTCTGTCCGCCGTCAACCCTTCTCGCCGAATTTGCCGTGCGCGCTGCGGAAAGGAATCCCTCCGTGCTGCTCGGAGGACAATGCTGCCACTTTGAGTCCGCAGGCAGTTTTACAGGAAACATCTCTGCCGCCATGCTCAAAGACGCAGGAGCAAGCCTCACGCTAGTCGGACACGCCGAGCGCCGCGCGCAAGGAGAGGACGACGAGACGCTCAAAGCACAGCTGCTTCAAGCCCTGAATGTCTCTCTCACGCCCGTGCTGTGCATAGGCGAGCGAGAGGAAGAACGCCCGCAACGACAGCAACATCTGACGCAGCAGCTGACACGCGCCCTCGCCTCGTTGCCTCGAACCCTTGCGCCGCACGCGCCCCCCAAGCTCCTCATCGCCTACGAGCCCGTATGGGCGATTGGCAGCGGCACGATGCCCTCGACAAACGAGATCAAAACTGTCTGCGGCTCGATCGCCGAGCAAGCTGAGCGTATCGTTTCCGTCGAGACGAAAGTATCCGTCCTCTACGGGGGCTCTGTCGCGCCTGATAACGCCGCCGAGATCTTGGCTGCAACCGACGGCGTGCTGGTCGGCAGCGCCAGCTTGGAGGCGGACAAACTGCTGGCTATCGTCGATGCCGCAACATGAGCCCGCCCCTTGTTGCTTTCTCGCGCACAATCGCGCAGAGTGACGGACTGCAAACGACAAATCAAGAGGCGAGCGTGCAAAAACATGCGTCGAAAGAACCGACGAGCGGACAAACGAAAAGCTTTGCAGGGCAAGGCTCTTCCCTCTCGCAAGCGCCGCACAGCAACGAAGAGCGCGCGCTCGAGTCCGCCATCGGCGGGCAAGTGCGTGCGATGCGCCGCGAACGCGCGCTGACGACGACCGCGCTTGGCGAACAAGCGGGACTTTCTCCCAGCATGCTCTCGCGCATCGAGAATGGCACGGCGGCACCTTCGCTCGCCACATTGCAAGCGCTCGGGGTGGCGCTGTCGGTTCCGATCTCGCACTTCTTCCAACGTTTCGAACGCGCGTGGCAGGTCTCGCATGTCAAAGCGGGCAAGGGGCTGCCGGTCGAACGCAGAGGCACGAAAGCGGGACACGACTACCATCTGCTCGGACATCCCGTCTCTAGCGGCGATCTCCATGTCGAGCCCTTCCTCATCACCATGACCGAGGACTCGCAACCCTTCCCCGTCTTCCAGCACGCGGGTACAGAGTTCCTCTACATCTTGAGCGGCGAGGTTCTCTATCGCCACGGCGACAAGGAATTCCTTCTCAAACGCGGCGACTCGCTGTTCTTCGAGGCGAGCGCGCCGCACGGTCCGCAAGAACTCAGGCGCCTGCCCCTGCGTTTCCTCTCCCTCATCGCCTACAGAACAGAGACGCCATGAAGCAGAACAGGCAACCCGAAAAAACGCGCCGCACGCGCACGAAAGGCAGCAAACCCTTGACGCTGCTTGTGATCACGACGCACAACCTTTTCTCCGAGAACGGGATCCGTAGCCAAATCCGTGGCAAGACGCGCGCCTTGGAAACGCAAGGGGTGAAGGTCTTCTTCTTCTGCACGCGCTTCGGAGGCATCACGCCCGCCATGCGCAAGCGGGCTCCCGGCAACATTATCGGAACAGGGGCGAGCGAGCAATGGCTGAGGCAATCGCCGCGCTTGTTGAAAGAACTCACCGCCGCCGTCGC
>JABAAD010000125.1 GCA_014238935.1 Alphaproteobacteria bacterium | reverse complement strand
GGAGGGAGAAATCTAAGGGCGCGAAAAGCCGTATCGGCAAGAGAGAGAACAAGAGAGAAAACAAGGGTTACGCGTGAAAATCTTGGCTTGTCGACTCGTGCTTGCGCGAGAGGGGGAGACCGTCTTGAAGTCGGCATGAGAACTCTTGCCGATACGGCTTTTCGCGCCCTTAGATTTCTCCCTCCGGAACAAGCGCGCAGCGTAGCTCTTTTCGGTACGCGTTTTCTCCGATCGTCGCGCGTTGTCGATTCGTCGCGTCTTCAGCAAAACCTTTGGGAGCTTTTGTTTTCGAACCCTATCGGTTTGGCGGCGGGGTTTGACAAGAACGCCGCCGCCGTCTCGTCGCTCGGCAAGATGGGATTTGGCTTCATCGAAATAGGTTCGGTGACAAAAAACCCGCGCCGCGGCAATCGGAAACGTCCGCGCATGTTCCGCCTTGAGCAAGATCAAGCAATCGTCAACCGACTCTCGCTTCCCAGCGACGGGTTGCATCGTATCGAACAACGCCTGCGTCGCCATTACAATCGCGCGCAGCGATCTGCCGATAGCGCGCATCAACGCGTTCGCCCTGTGCTGGGAGCAAACATTTCGCGCGACCCTGACAATTTGGACGCTGCCTCCTGTTGCGAAGAGTTGGTGTCGTGTTTTCAATCTCTACAGCCCGTCGTCGACTACATCACGCTCAATGTCTCCTGTCCCAACGCGACACATCGTTTTTTGGATACCCTGCCGCCGAAGAAGATCGCCAAGCTGGTAGAGGACATGCGCGCGGTCGAGCCGGGCAAACGGCGCATTCCTCTGCTAGTAAAAATTTCTCCCGATTTTCTGCCGAACGAGTATCTGGCGCTCGCTGATCTTGCGCTGGACGGCGTTTTCGACGGCATCATCGCGGGCAACACGACGATGGCGCGCAACACCTCGCTACGCTCTCCCGATGCAAACGAAGCAGGCGGGCTCAGCGGCAAGCCCCTTGCGCTCGGTGCTGACCGTCTGCTCGCCGAGCTTTATCGTCACACGAAGGGCAAGGTCGTGCTTGTCGGCTGCGGCGGAGTCTTCTCTGTCCAAGACGCCATGCGGCAGATCCTCAACGGCGCATCGCTCGTCCAGCTCTATACGGGACTCGCCTACCGAGGTCCTAAGATGATCGATCAAATGCGCTTCGAGTTTTCGACCATGCTTCGTCAGTACAAGCTCGCCTCGATCGGAGATGCGGTCGGCAAAGCTGTCTCCTGACTTGTCACGATGACGAAGATCGCAACGCATCTCAGCGAGATCGCCGAGCCCTTTCCCGCCCTCATCGTCGACCAATGGGGCGTGATGCACGACGGCTATCGAGCTTTTCCCGAGGCGGCGCGCGCGCTTTCAGAGGCGAAACGGCACGGAAAGATTGTCGTGACGCTTTCCAACTCCAGCAAACCGCGCCGTCTGGCAAAGGAGATGTTGGACGGCTTGGGCTTTTTGCAAGGCGTACATTACGACCACATCGTCACTTCTGGGGCGGATATGCGCGACCATATTCTTGCGCCGAAGGACGATTTTTACCGCAGCTTGCCTGAAAGTCCTCGTCTTTTTGTTCTTGCGACCTACGACGGAGACTTGGCGTTGTTGGACGGGCTTCCTTGCGAGACGACGCGCGATTTGGAGGAGGCGGACGGAATGATCGTCACCGGATTGATGGAGGGAGAGTCGCCAGAAGATTTCCACGATCTTTTGGATCGCGCGCGTGTTCGGGATTTGCCTTTGATTTGTCCGAACGCGGACAGATGGGTTGCCATGCCTTGCGGTCGTCTGCATCCTTGCGCTGCGTTAGTTGCAGAAGCTTATGCGGAGAGGGGGGGGCGGATACGGCTTCACGGCAAGCCCGATGCGCATA
>JABAAD010000124.1 GCA_014238935.1 Alphaproteobacteria bacterium | reverse complement strand
ACGATAGAGGGATGGCACAACAATCCCGATCTCGTTCAAGAATTTTACAATTTGCGCCGCGCCGAACTGCTCGCCAACAACATTCACCCCAACGCCGCCCACCTCGCGCTCGCACGCTTGCAGCAACTTTGGCAAGCCCCCTGCACGATCGTGACACAAAATATCGACGACCTCCACGAACGCGCAACCCAAAGTCTCGCCTTCAAAGCAAAGGAGGCAGTAGCAAGCCGTCGTCGCGCCGACAACATCGTCCATATCCACGGCGAGACGCTCAGCTCGCTCTGTTCGCTCTGCTCTGCGCGCGTGCGCTGCGAAGAAGATCTCTCTCGCCAAAGCGTCTGCAAAGCCTGTAGCGCTAAGGGCAGTCTGCGTCCCGATGTCGTGTGGTTCGGCGAAGTGCCGTACCGTCTGCCGCTCGTCTACAAGCTGTTGGAACAATGCCGACTTTTCATCGCGGTAGGAACGGCGGGTGCCGTCTATCCTGCAGCAGGATTCGTCTCTCAGGCGCGCGACGCCCGCACGCTGGAGATCAATATCGCGCCTACAGAAATCTCTCCGTTGTTCCAAGAACATCGCTACGGCAAGGCTTCACAAGAAATACCGAAGCTCACAGAAGAACTGCTGGCAGGAGCAATGCCATGAAGCAGATCGAAAACTTGACGCGCATGCTCGCGCGTCTGCCGGGGCTGGGTCCGCGCTCGGCGAGGCGAGTCGTCCAACACTTGCTCGCGCGCCGCGAAAGCCTGTTGTTGCCACTCGCCCAAGACTTACAGCGTCTTGCAGATTCGCTTGCCGTGTGCAGCGTCTGCGGCAATTGGGACGAACGATCGCCTTGTTATCTCTGCCTCGATGCAAAACGCGATCGCAGCATGCTCTGCGTCGTCGAACAGATCGCCGACCTTTGGGCGCTGGAACGCAGCGCGTGCTATCGAGGGCAGTACCATGTTCTCGGCGGAGTTCTGTCCGCGCTCAACGGCATCGGACCCGACGACCTCAGGCTCAATAAGCTCGAACAGCGCGTCAAAGACTTTGAGATACGCGAAGTCATCCTTGCAACAAACCTCACGCTAGAAGGACAGACGACAGCCCACTACATTGCTGCGCGCTTGACACGCCTCGGCGTCAAAGCGTCGCGCTTGGCGCGCGGCGTGCCTGTAGGGGGAGAGCTCGATTATATGGACGAAGGCACGCTTTCGACTGCTATCGAAGCACGACAAAAAATCGTCTGACCGCGAGATGTCTACAGATGTCTACAACAGGTCATGCCGACACCATCTATGCGCTTGCGAGTGGCACGGGGCGTGCTGGTGTCGCTGTGTTGCGTGTCTCTGGAAAACAGGCTTTTCGTGCACTCGAATGTTTGCAGGGAAGTTTGCAGGCGCACGCGCAACTGCAGCCGCGTCTGCTCAAGAACCCCCTCACCTTTGAGACGCTTGATCGCGCCATGACGGTGCGTTTTTGCGCGCCCAAAAGCTACACCGGCGAGGACATGGCGGAAATCCATTGTCATGGCTCGCGTGCTGCCGTCGAAGCCGTACTCGCAGCATGGCGTAGCTACCCGAACTTGGACTTGCGACAAGCTGAGCGAGGCGAGTTCACACGTCGCGCTTTAGTTGCGGGAAAAATTTCTCTCACGCAAGCCGAAGGGCTACAAGATCTCGTCGCTGCCGAGACGCAGGCGCAGCGCAGGCAGGCACTGGCGCAAAGCGAAGGCGCGCTTGCTACGCTCTACGGCGCGTGGGAAGAACGTATCTTTCGCCTTCTATGCCAACGCGAAGCGCACATAGACTTTGCCGACGAAGATTTGTCGGAAAACTTGTCGGAAGACTCGTCAGAAAATTTGTCGCATTTGCGCTCGATTACAGAGTTACGAAGCCTTCTCGAACAGATCGAAGCCCACCTCGCGCTTGCGGAAAAGGCACAGCGCATACGCTGTC
>JABAAD010000123.1 GCA_014238935.1 Alphaproteobacteria bacterium | reverse complement strand
GAGACAGCTTCGCAGGACACATCTTCACCGCAGGAGCGCATCCGATGCTCGCGCACCTCTCCACAACGCCGCAGAGCAAGGGCTGGGCAGAACAACCCTTGATCGAAAAGATGCACGAACAAGGATGGCACGACACAAAAAGCCTGACAACACCTCCTCCCAATAAGCAACACCCACCCCAGAGGCACTCGCTATGATGAAACTTTCCTATTCTCCTACCTCTCCGTTCGTGCGGAAAGCCACCGCTTCGCTAATCGAACTAGGACTTGCCGAACGCGTCGAGCGCGTCGCCAAAGATGTTCGCGCAGGAGCAGACGCCGACTATCGCGCGATCAACCCCTTAGGCAAAATCCCCGCGCTGATCTTGGAGGACGGCACAGTTCTGTTCGATTCGCCCGTCATCTGCGCCTATTTGCAAGACTTGGCGGGCGCAGATAAGCAAGGCGTGCTGTTGCCCTCGCAGCCGCCGCGCGCGCAACAGGCGCATTTGTGGCAAGCAGCAGCCGACGGTATCTTGGATGCCTGCGCACTGCGCTTTCAGGAGACGCTGCGCGCTGAGGGAGAACGCTCGCCCGCATGGATGACAAAACAAGAGGCGAATGTCCAAGCCACCTGCGCGTGGTTCGAACGACAGCCCTTCGAAGAACACGGCTTCTCGCTGGGAACATTGACACTCGCCGTCGCGCTCGACTACATCCCTCTGCGCTACCCCGAATACGAGTGGAGGACGCACCATCCCAAGCTTGCGGCGTGGCAAAAAATCTTCTCCGAACGCCCCTGCCTGCAGGAAACGCTGCCTAAAGTTTCATGACAAGCTCCCCCTGACGCTCGATGCTTCCCGCCCGCAACACCACGCCGGCAACTCCAAGCGACGGTTTTTGCGATACCGCCGACGAAGAAACACGCGAGCAGCAGCTCTACGAACGATTGAACGCGAGCGCCGTCGCCTATCGCTGTTTCAAGCATGCTCGCGTCTTCACGGTTGCCGAATCGCATGCGCTCGCCCGTTCTGCGACGGGGGGCTCTGTACCAGGTGTCGCCATCCGCAACCTTTTCGTGCGCGACCGCAAGCGACGTTTCTTCCTGCTCTGCCTGCTCTCAGAGCAGAGGCTCGATCTCAAAGCCTTGAGCAAAGGCGCAGACGGCGAGCGGCTGGGCATGACGGGACGCCTCTCCTTCGCCAGCCCGCAAGACTTGAAACGCTTGCTGGGCGTAACACCGGGAGCGGTCAATCCCTTCGCCGTCACCTTCGACGAGGAAGGCGCGGTGAGCCTCGTTTTGGACGCCAGCATCGCCGAGAGCCCCTGTTTCAACGCGCATCCGATGCGCAACGACCGCAGCATCGCGCTTTCGGGCGCAGATTTTCTACGCTTCCTCGCACACACCGGACGCAAGGCGTTTCTGTTTGATTTCGCTCGACGCTCGCCTCGATTCTCGCCTCGATTCTCGCCTCGATTCTCGGCATGAAGGCTTTTCCCTCGACGCTGCCTCTGTTTCCCGTATCAGGAGCGTTGCTGTTGCCGCACGCGCGCCTGCCGTTGGTGGCGTTCGAGCCTCGCTACATCGCGCTAGTCGAAGACGCTCTCAGCGGCAACAGGTTGGTCGGCATGATCCAGCCGCGCGAGGCGAAAGAAGAAAAACAGGCGAAAGGTGAAAAGGGCGAGGCGGAGGATGAGAAACAAGGGAAGGACGACCTCTACCACATCGGATGCGCAGGGCGGATCGTGCGCTACGAAGAGTTGGAGGACAGAAGACGTTTCATCGTTCTCAAGGGGGTGCGTCGATTCCGCCGCGCAGAAGAGCGCGCGATGGCGGAGGGCGGGTATCGAAGTTTTGCCGTTCGCTCTGAAGAATTCGCGCTCGACGAAGCCGCTCCTGCCGCCGACATGGGCTTGCCGCGCGAACGCCTACAACATTTGCTGCAAGAGAGCGCCGTGCTG
>JABAAD010000122.1 GCA_014238935.1 Alphaproteobacteria bacterium | reverse complement strand
AACGAAGAAGAGATCGATCGCAGGCGCGACGAGAAGAAAGCACTCACGCGCCCCGAACTCTCGGTGCTGCTGTGCTACACGAAGAACGCGCTCTACGAAAAGGTGCTGGAATCCGATCTGCCCGACGATCCGCGGCTCTTCCCTCTGCTACGCGACTATTTTCCACAGAAGCTGCGCGACGACTTTCTCGACGATATTCGCAAGCATCCTCTGCGGCGCGAGATCGTCGCAACACGCTTGACAAGCCTCACCGTCGATCACTTGGGCGCAAGCTTTCTCGCCGAAGTGCGCCGCGAGACAGGCGCAAGCACCGTCGATATTGCACGCGCCGCCTTTGCCGTCATGCAGATATTTGCCCTGCACGACCTTTGGAGCAGAATCGATGCGCTCGA
Organism: Alphaproteobacteria bacterium; assembly: GCA_014238935.1. The sequence goes on along the minus strand of JABAAD010000122.1, from coordinate 1,587 downwards.
CGACAAAATCGCCGCAGAAAGAGCCACCCGCATGCGCTACGAGACGCAACGCATGCTCTTTCGTTTGAGCGCGTGGTTCTTGCATCGATCGGTCGATCTCTCGTCGCTGGAGCAAGTTCAGCAGCGCTTCGCGTCGAAGATCGCCGATTTGGAGCAACTGCACCAAAACCTGCCGTCCTATTTCAAGGACGAGTTCCAAGAGCGCGCCGCAATATTCGCTCCCCACGAAGGCGACGACACGACAGAGGCAGCGCGCGCGCAAGACTTGGCGCACGACCTCGCCCTGCTCAAACTACGCTCTACCTTTTGCGACATCGCACTACTCGCAGAGAAGAGCAAGGTCAAGGCGCAGATCGCAGGGCGATGCTACTATGCCGTAAGCGAAAAGTTCGGCTTCGACCGCTTGCGCACAACCCTCGATCGCATGCAGGGCAGCGCAGACCCTTGGCAGCAGCGCGCGCTCGCTAATGCTATCGACGACCTGTGGGAGATGCAGGGATTTTTTGCCGAACAGGCACTCAAAAGCAAAAGCCTAAGCCTAAGCAAAAACGAAGCGGAAAGCCTTTCCGAAGATAACGCGAAATCCCCGGAAAAGGTTGTCGAAGCATGGTTCGAAGACAACAGCAAAGCATTCGTACGGCTTATGCCGTTGCTGGTCGAGGCGCGCGGAAGCCTGCGATTGCCGATGGTTATGGTCTTGATGAGGACCTTCCATCAAACAGCCTCCGCCTTGACATCACCCAAAAGTGTCAACCCCAAAAGCGTTAAACCCAAAAGCGTTGAACAAAGAATCAAACGCTGACACGCCGACAGCCGACCGTGACACAACGAACAAAAGACCGAGACGGACAGCCGCACAATCTATGACTCTGCTCTGCTTGCTTTCGCCCGCCAAGCGTATGGAGTATGGTCGTCCCTTGCCCTTCGCTTGCGCGACTAGTCGTCCCAAGTTTGAACAAGAAACGTTGCGCATTGCGAAAGCCTTGAAGAAACTTGCGCCAGAGCAGTTGCGGGGATTGATGGGAATCTCCGATGCGCTTGCCGCGCGTACTCACGCGCAGTATCAGGCTTTCTCCGAGAATGCCAATTCCAGCGATTCAAGCAGAGCCGCCCTCTACGCCTTTTGTGGCGACACCTACATCGGTCTCAACGCCTATGCTTTGGACAAGGCGAGCGTCGCGCGTGCGCAGGCTGGGCTGCGGATCCTTTCGGGGCTTTACGGCATTTTGCGCCCGCTCGATGCGATACAGCCCTACCGCTGCGAGATGGGATTGCGTCTCGACTCTTTCGCCCTCGCCGCACGAGCCTTCGAGGGCGCGCGCACGCCCGCGCATTGGTGGCGCGGACGCGTAAGGCAAGCCCTGCAAGAGGATATCGAGGAGACGGGGGCACGAGGGCTCGTCAACCTCGCCTCCAAAGAGTATATCAGCGCTGTCGAAGGCATCGAAGTTCCCCTCGTCGAGATCGTCTTTGCGGAAGAACGCGGCGGCGTCGAACGCAGGCTTGGCATGGCAGAAAAACGCATGCGCGGGGCGTTTGCAAAATATATCGTCGAGAACGACATCCGCACCCTTGAGCAACTCGAAG
>JABAAD010000121.1 GCA_014238935.1 Alphaproteobacteria bacterium | reverse complement strand
CCCATTCTGCATCGCGAGCTGCCTCGCGGGCTGCGTCGCGGGCTGCGTCGCTTCTGCTGCTTCTGCTTGCCTTGTCGTTCGAGCGCAACACATTCGGCAAGTTCGGACGACGTTCTATGTGGCGCTCGCCACACCATGGACAAGCGATCAGCTTCGCTGCGTGCTGGCGAGAGAACTCCGCCTTCGAGCGAAACCACACTTCGAAAGTATGTCCTTCGCGACATGCAAGGTTGACCGTCGTCATAGTGTCACAATTCCAAAAACAGTTTTCGCTCTGTTGTTGCCTTGTCGCTGATGCGTTGTCGGCGCGTTGTCGACTATTATCTTGTTCCTATAGTCTCAAGTTGTGCAAAGGTCAAGAGGCGAGGTGAAGCGAGGTTTTCGACAAAACTCCCCTATGTTGCGCTGTGTTGTTGTAGCATGGTTTTTATGAGCCCTCCTTCGGAGAATCATCAAGCTGCGCTCGAGAGGGCGGACGAACTTTTCGCCGTCGACAACGGAGCGCAAGTACGTGCTGCGCGAGTACTTTTGGGCGTCTCGCAATCGGCGCTTGCGCGCTCTGCGCGTCTTTCTCTCTCGACTCTGAACGATCTTGAACATGGCAGAGGAAGCGTGCGGCGTCGAACACGCGAACAAGTCGCACGTTGTTTGGAGGACGCGGGCATCGTCTTCGTGCGCGAGAGTGCTGCTGTAGAAGGTCGCTTGCTGGGCGTGCTGCTGCGCCGCGAGGAGCGTCCCGAAAATGTATCGGAGACGGCACAACGATGGCTTGATCCCGACTCGCTTGTCCGCCCCCTTGAGCTGCTTTTCTTCGTTGCCAGCGAGCACCCCCACCCTGCTCCGAACGAAACGCTGCGTCTCGGAGTGCGACTTCTTTTTCCGCATCGCACGGTTCTTTTCGATCTCACCGGCTTCGATCTCTCAGCGTTGCGTCTTGCCGCGTTGTCGCGCTTTCTACTCTCCGCCTTCTCGCTGTACAGCGACCGCCTGCTCTGCACCGATCCTTTGCGTCTGCCAACCCTCGCCGTGTCGAACGCTGCTGCGCACGAGATGTTGGAACGAAGCGCCACCCGCCCCTTGCTGGATCCGTTTCCCCTGCTCGATCTTCTGACACGTTCCGACGAGAGGGCTGCTGCAACGCTTGCAACCTGCCTGCGCCAAAACGACCATCCGCTTGCGCGCGTCCGCCACCTCGTCGAAGCGCAACTCGACGCTTGACGATGGCAAGAACACTTGCTGTCGAGAGGATCGTCTGGGCGGTTTGCTCTTACGCCTGCGGCATCCTGCTTGCCTCGACGAGCTCTCGTACCTTTCTGTGGGCTGCCACCCTCGTCGTCCTTGCTGCGTGCGGTTTGTTTTTGTTTTCGAAGCAGGGAGCAGGTTTGAAAATCGAGAGCGTTCGCCCGACGGCAGGTTTCGTGCTGCTGTTGCTGACGGCTGTCCTCTGCGGCGCGTGGCGCATGGAGTGGCGCGAAAGCAAGACGGGAGCAAGCCTGCTTGCGCAAGACCACGACGAGGTGCTGCTTTCGGGACGCGTTGTTTCCCTCTCCGGACGCGTGCGCGGTACGCGCCTGCTTCTTGAGGACATCGTTGCGAGCAACATCGCTCCTCAACCTCGAAGGGTTTCGTTGCGCTACTGGGGAGGCAGCCCGCCTCCGTTGGGCAGTCGTATCGAGGTGACAGCGCGTTTGCTTGCGCCCTCTGCGGCGCTTTTGCCGCAGGGATTTGATTTTCGTCGTTTCGCGCGCTTTCGAGATATCGATGCTTACGGTGCTGTGAAACAACCCTATCGTCTTGAATCTGCGCGAGACAGCAGCGAGGAAAAACCTTCGAGGTTATGGCTCGTGCGCCTGCGCCATGCCATCGGCGAGCGGCTGAGCGAGGGTATGGGACGGAACGCAGCGATAGCGCGCGCGCTGTTGGTCGGCGAGCGCGATGCGGTTGGGCGTAGCGACCTTCGCAACATCCGCGATGCGGGGTTGGCACACATCCTTGCGATATCGGGATTGCATTTGGGTCTTTTCGCCTTCGGATTTTTTG
>JABAAD010000012.1 GCA_014238935.1 Alphaproteobacteria bacterium | reverse complement strand
ACAGACAGAGAACGAACATCCCGTCCGCCGCCGTACAAAACCGCAGGAACAAATCCGCTCCGTCGCAACGCACGCGAAGAGCCCCTGCCGACAGATTCTCGCTCCTCTACTCGTAAAGTCTCGGACACAACAAACGACAAGCCTCCATCGCTTATATGAACAATTTGGAAATCGATTTCTCCTCGCCAATGCTGCAAACAGCCTCGGCAAACAACGGCGCAACGCTCACAACACGAACCTTGCCCCGCGCCTCGTTCACTATACTATCGGTTATCACAACCTCGTCAAGCGAAGAATCTTCAATGCGCGCGCGAGCCTCCCCCGACAAAACACCGTGCGAAATGCTCGCCGAAACAGAGCGAGCATCCCGCTCCAACAACGCATCCGTCGCTTGACACAAAGTGCCCGCCGTATCGACGATGTCGTCGATCAAAAAACAATCGAAGCCGGCAACCTCCCCGATCACATGCATCACCGAAGATTGTCCCGCCGCATTCCGCCGTTTGTCGATCACTGCCAACCCGCAACGCAAACGCTCCGCCAAAAGTCGCGCGCGAACAAGCCCGCCGACATCAGGAGAAACAACTAAAGGATTCAAACCCTTGCGCGTAATACAATCCTGAATGTCACGCACAAAAACAGGAGCGGCAAAAAGATTGTCCGTAGGAATGTCGAAAAAGCCTTGAATTTGCGCCGCATGCAAATCCATCGTCAGAACACGAGACGCGCCTGCCGCCTCGATCAGGTTCGCCGTCAACTTCGCAGAAATCGGCGTGCGAGGACCCGTCTTACGATCCTGCCTTGCGTAGCCGTAGTAGGGAATAACCGCCGTGATCCTTCGAGCGGAGCTCCGTCGCAAAGTGTCGATCACGATCAACAACTCCATCAAGGTATCGTTCGCAGGCGACGAGGTCGGCTGGACGATGAACACATCCTCGCCGCGAAGGTTCTCGCACACCTCGACGAAGATCTCGCCGTCGCCGAAACGACGAATCTCGCATGCCACGAGCGATATGCCGAGACAACCCGCAATGTCGCGCGACAAGGCAGGATTCGCTGTCCCTCCCAAAATTTTTATCGACATCGGTCAGAAAAATCTCCTCCCGCTTACCCCTGCGTTTCCTCGACTTCGACCGAGCCCTCGCGTCTTGCGCGCAACGCCCACGCCGTGTTGAAGGCGGAGACCAACGCCTTTAGCGAGGAGACGATAACATTCGTATGCAATCCCACGCCGAAGATCTGTTCGCCGTCGGAGGTCGCCAAAGTAATGTAGCTAACGCCTTGAGCGTCTGCCCCCTGCGTGATCGCGTGCTGGTGGTAGTCCACAAATCGCAAGGGTAAGCCCGTCGTCTTCAGCAAGGCTTGCATCGCCGCATCGATAGGTCCGTTGCCCTCGCTCTCCAAAGTCCGCTGCTCGCCCTCGAACGAGACGGTCAGAGAAACATGACGCTGTTCTTCCGAAAGATCACGACTGCGGTGTGCGATGTAGCGCATGGGAAGGTCTTGTTTCATGTAAACCTTTTCGAACAAAGAAAACAGACTGTCGGAGGTGATTTCGCCACCCTCCTTGTCGGCGTGCCTTTGCACCTCGTTACTGAAGGCGATCTGCAAAGGACGAGGCAACTCGAATCCGTAGTCGTTCTTCATCACATAGGCGATACCGCCCTTGCCGGATTGGCTGTTGATCCGAATCAAAGCCTGATAGTTGCGCCCGATGTCTCGCGGGTCGATCGGCAAATAGGGAACATCCCACGCCAAGTTGTTGCTTTGGCGCATCGCTTTGAGCCCCTTCGCAATCGCATCCTGATGCGATCCCGAAAAGGCGGTGAACACCAAATCGCCCGCGTAAGGATGACGCGCACCGACAGGGATCTGCGTGCAATACTCGGAGAGCCTGCGCAGGCGGTTGATGTCGGAAATCGACAGACCGGGATCGACACCCTGCGTCAGCATATTCAGCGCCAGCGTGACCACATCCACATTGCCCGTGCGCTCGCCGTTTCCGAACAGCGTGCCCTCGATTCGCTCTGCGCCTGCCATCAAGCCCAGCTCGCTGGCGGCGACCGCCGTGCCGCGATCGTTGTGCGGGTGCAGGCTCACGACGACGCTTTCGCGCCGCGAGAAGTTGCGACAAAAATGCTCGATCATGTCCGCATAGAGATTCGGCGTCGAAAGCTCCACCGTCGCAGGAAGATTCAAAATCAGCTTTCGAGAAGAATCAGGCTCGAAGACATCGGCAACCGCCTCGCATATCTCAAGCGCAAAGTCCTGCTCGGTCGCCGTGTAACTCTCTGGCGAATACTGGTAGACGATCTCCGTCTCCGTTTGCGCTTCGGCAAGCCGACGAATGTGTTCCGCGCCCTTGCGCGCGATATCGACGACGCCCGCGCGATCTTGTCGGAAGACGATGCGACGCTGCGTCTCGGAAGTCGAATTGTAAAAGTGCACGATGGCTCGTCGCGCACCGCGAATCGCCTCGAAGCTGCGTTCGATCAAGGAGGCACGCGCCTGCGTCAAAATCTGAATCGTCACCTGCTTGTCGATCACATTCTGCTCGATCAGCTGGCGCGTGAAGTCGTAATCGGTCTGCGACGCCGCCGGAAAGCCGACCTCGATCTCCTTGAAGCCCATCGATTGCAACTCGCCGAACATGCGTGTCTTGCGCTCGCTGCCCATCGGTTCGATCAGCGCTTGATTGCCGTCGCGCAGATCGACGCTGCACCATACGGGCGACTGCGTGATACGACACTCGGGCCAGCGGCGATCGGGCAGAGGCGTGGCTGCGAAAGGACGATACTTCGACGACATCGTTTTTCCTTTTATACCAAGCCGAGCTCGACGAGCATTTCGTTGAGCTCGCGTTCCTCGTCCAGCTCGCTTGTTGCGTGTTCGTCGTACAGGTCTTGCGGCGCGTCCTGCTCGCTGAGGTAGCGCCAGCCCTGAAAAGGACGATGCCTCTGAGCAACGACGGGCATCAGTTTCGGAGAGAGCCAAATACGACACATCGCCATGCCCCTCTCGTCTCTGATCGAAGAGAAGTCGGTGATCGTTTGTCGCACCGAGAAAGCGCCGCGGATGATCCAGTACAGCGATCCTCCGATCTTGATACGATTTGCCAGTCGCGGCAAGGCACGCGTGTCGTGCCACACCTTGTTCTTTCCCATGCCTCGCTCGCTCGCCCAACGCATGCGCGCATGCTGCCAGCGCGTCAGCTCGAGGCGGGAGAGGCAACCTACGCACAGCTTTTTGATGTGAACACTTTCCATGGTCGAATCAGAATTTAACCCCTTTTCTTTCATTTTACAACGCGCATTTTCGGCGTTGAAAAACTCTCCCATTTCTCCTAGCGTTACCCAAAAGCCTCTGAGGAGATTTTTGTGCAGCAAGAAAACCACGCCAGCGAACAGCAAGGCGCAAAGCGCGAGAGCATGGATTTCGATGTCCTTGTCGTCGGTGGGGGTCCCTCGGGACTTGCGACGGCAATACGCCTCAAGCAGCGTGCGCAGCAAACGGGCGAGGAGCTGTCGGTTTGCCTTTTGGAAAAAGGAGCGACGATCGGTGCGCACATCCTGTCAGGCGCAGTCTTCGAGCCGCGCGCGCTCGACGAGCTGTTTCCTGCATGGCGCGAAGAGGATGACCTGCCTTTGATGACAGCGGCACGGCGCGACCGTTTTCGTTTTCTGACCAAGCGCTACGCGCTGCCCCTGCCGACTCCGCCTCATATGCACAACAAGGGCAACTATGTCGTCAGCTTGGGCGAGCTCTGTCGGTGGCTTGCTGGGAAAGCCGAAGCTTTGGGGGTCGATATCTTTCCGGGCTTCGCTGCCGTCGCTCCGCACTTCGACGAGGAGGGTGCACTCGACGGAGTGTTTACCGGCGACATGGGCATCGGCAAAAACCTCGAGCGTACGCACAACTATCAACCCGGCATGCTGCTTCACGCTCGACAGACCGTCTTGGCAGAGGGCTGCAGGGGTTCGCTGGGCAAGGTGCTGATCGCGCGCTTCAACCTCGACGAGAACTGCCAGCCGCAGACCTACGGTATCGGGCTCAAAGAGCTTTGGGAAGTGCCTAAGCGTAGCGCGTGCGCGGGTGACATCCTGCACACCATCGGATGGCCGTTGCGGCGACAAACCTACGGCGGCTCCTTCCTCTACCACCTGAAGGACGAACTCGTCTCCGTAGGCTTCGTCGTCGGGCTCGACTATGCCAACCCCTACCTCTCTCCTTACGAAGAGTTCCAACGTTTCAAGCATCATCCTTCGATTGAAAAAATTCTATCAGGCGGTCGTCGAATCGCCTACGGCGCGCGCGCGCTCAACGAGGGGGGGGCGCAGTCTGTGCCGCGCGTGCATTTTCCGGGCGGGTTGCTGGTGGGCTGCGAGGCGGGATTCATGAATGTTCCGAAAATCAAGGGCAGCCACAACGCCATGAAAAGCGGAATTCTCGCCGCGGATGCCATCTTCGAGGCGCGCAAGGACAAAAGTAGCAAAGAGATCAGAGCCTACGGCGAAAGCCTTCGCAAGAGCTGGATTGCCAAAGAGTTGCACCGCGTGCGTAACATTCGTCCCGCCTTTCGCTTCGGATTGTGGTGGGCGCTGCTCTACGCCGCCTTCGACACCTACATCGTCAGAGGTCGTGCGCCGTGGACTTTTCGCCACAGAAGCGACCACAAGCACTTGCTCTCTTGTGCGCGGGCGAATCCCATCGTGTATCCGAAGCCTGACGGTATCATCAGCTTCGACATGCTGACGAACCTCTCTTTTTCAGGCGTGTATCACGAGGAGAACCAACCGGCTCATTTGCTTCTGAAACAGCCCGAGCTCGCCATCAACCACATTGCCGAGCGCTATGCCTCTCCTGAGACGCGCTATTGTCCTGCGGGCGTCTACGAGATCGTCGAAGAAGCGAAGGGATTGCGCTTGCAGATCAACGCGCAAAACTGCCTCCATTGCAAAACTTGCGATATCAAGGATCCGATGCAGAACATCGATTGGACTCCGCCTGAGGGCGGCGGCGGTCCCAACTACGAAAGGATGTGATCGCCATGCGCTCCGCTACGCAATTCCAAGTCCTCAGAAGCGACGATTCCCAGCAGAGAGTTGCGCGCACACGCATGGTCGAAAGCCAGCTGCGTCCGAATCGCGTCTTCGACAAGCGCATTTTGGCGGCGATGAGCTCTTTGCCGCGTGAGATTTTTCTGCCCGAAGAAGTGCAACATATGAGCTACAGCGACGCGACGCTGCCTGTTCGTGGAGGAAGGTATTTGCTCTCGCCGCTGCTGACGGCGCGCCTCCTGCAAACAGCCGAGATCGAGAAAGGGGAGACCGTGCTCGTCGTCGCCGGTGGCAGCGCCTACCTCGCCGCCGTCGCAGAGAGGTTGAAGACGACCGTCTTCCTGCTCGATCGCAAAGAAAGCTTTCTTGCCGACCTTGACACCGCCATCCTCGACCTGCGACTCGACGGGTGCGTTTGTCTTGAAGGCGATCCGCGAGAGGGGTGGGGGCGGGACGCGCCGTATCGATCGATCGTCATCGACGGCGGCGTCGAGCAGGTGCCCGAGACGCTCTTTCAACAACTGGAACCCGGAGGCACGCTTACAGCCCTACGCATGCAGGAGGATGAGACAGGCGAAATCCTACGCTGGCGCAAGGACGAGAAAGGGCGGATGGATTGCGAATCTCTTTTCGACGCAAGCGCACCCGTGCTTGCCGAATTCGCCCAAGACGAAACCTTCGTCTTATGAAAGCAGAAGGCTTTGTAACCTCTATCGTTTATCTTTGGCGTTTATCTTTGAGTTTATTTTTGACGGACGCGACGATTTTTTCCATTTCTGCGCACACCTGCTTGACGCTGCCCGTACCTGCTATCTCGGTCAGTAGCCCTTTCTCCCTGTAATAAGGAAGGATGGGCTCTGTTTGCTTGCGAAACACCTCCAGTCGCCGCGTCAAGGTTTCTGCCGTGTCGTCGTCGCGTTGCATCAACGCCGCGCCGCACGCATCGCAAACGCCCTCTTTCTTCGGCGGTTGCGTGGTCAGGTGATAGCCCGTACGGCACTCGGGGCAAAAACGACGACCTTCGATGCGAGCGAGAACAGCACTCTCATCGACTGTCAACAGCACGACCGCATCCAGCTGCTTGCCTTTCTCTGACAACATGTCGTTGAGCCCCCACACTTGCTTCTCGGTACGCGGAAATCCGTCCAAGATGAATCCCTTTTCGTAGCGAGGCTTTTCCAACTCTTCCGCCAGCAGATCGATCATCAGCTGATCCGGGATCAAACGCCCTTCCGCCATGATCTCACACAGACGCTCGATATGGGATTTGTCAGGAGACATTTGGCTCGAAAGCTCCCGCAACATGTTTCCTGTAGAAAGCCACGCCAAGCCGTGCCTTTTTTGCAAAAGATCGGCTTGCGTTCCCTTGCCCGCTCCTGGCGCTCCGAGCAGCAGAAGGTTCATCGTCGCAACTTGTGGAAGCCCGATCGACGCATCAGACTCTCGTAGCGGTAGGACATCAGATGCCCCTGGATCTGCGCGACCGTATCCATCGTAACGGAGACGACGATCAAGAGACTCGTGCCGCCGAAGTAGAAGGGCACCGCAAAACGCGAGATCAGAATTTCAGGCAGCAACGAGACCGCAACAAGGTACAAGCCGCCGAACACCGTCAGACGCGTGAGAACGAAGTCCAAGTAGTCCGCCGTGTGCGCGCCAGGGCGGATGCCCTGAATAATGCCGCCCTGCTTGCGAAGGTTCTCCGCCGTGTCCTGTGGATTGAAGACGATCGCCGTGTAGAAGAAGGCGAAGAACAAAATCAACGCGCTGTAGAGAAACAAGAACAAGGGCTGTCCGCGTCCCAAGGTCGCAGCGAGCAACGACAAGACGCCGCCCTGTTCGTCGCCGAGGTTGAGGTTGGCAAAGGTCAAGGGCATGAGCAGAATCGAACTTGCAAAGATGGGCGGAATCACGCCTGAGGTGTTCAGCTTCAAAGGAAGATGCGTCGATTCGCCGCCCGTCATACGCGCGCCGCGTTGGCGTTTCGGATAGTGCACGACCAAACGCCGCTGCGCCCGCTCGACAAAAACGATCACGACGATAACGGCGATGATCATCACCGCCAGCAGCAAAAGAAACGCCGTCGACAGCGCTCCCGTGCGTCCCAGCTCCAGCGTACCCGCAAGGGCTATCGGCAAATTTGCAACGATTCCCGAGAAGATGATCAGAGAAATACCGTTGCCGACACCCCGTTGAGTGATCTGCTCGCCCAGCCACATGAGAAACATCGTTCCCCCGACGATGCTCACCACCGTCGAGAGGCGGAAAAAGACACCTGCCTCCAAGACGACGCCGCCGCTGTTTTCCAAGCCGACGGCAATGCCGTAGCCCTGCAACGCCGCCAAAAGGACTGTGCCGTAGCGCGTATACTGCGTGATTTTGCGTCGCCCTGCCTCTCCTTCTTTCTTCAACTGCTCCAAAGAAGGCACGGACGCTGCCAACAGCTGCATGATGATCGAGGAGGAAATATACGGCAGAATGTTCAGCGCAAAAACGGTCATGCGACTCAAAGCACCGCCGGAGAACATGTTGAACATGCCCAAAATACCGCCCTGCTGCTGGTCGAACAACTCTTTCAAGGCGACAGGGTCGATCCCGGGCAAAGGAATATAAGTTCCCAGTCGATAGACGATCAGCGCACCCAGCGTAAACCAAAGACGTTTCTTCAAATCTGTCGCCTGTCCGAAACTCGCAAAGGCGCGCTCTGCAAATCGTCGTTGGTCGACAACGCTCGCCATGTCAGGAGGCGGGCTCTTCGGGCTTTACCGAAACGGAGGGGGAGGGCGGCAACGCAGAAACGCGCAAAGAAGAAGAAGTTCGAGCAGCTTTTTTGTCCTGCCTGTTCTTCTTGTCCTGCTTGTTTTCCGTGCGCTTGGTCTTGCGCCAATGCGTCGACTTAGGTTCTTGAGTCTGTTCTAGGGCGGGCTTTTTGTGCGAGAAGGGTTTCAAGCGCACCTCGCCGCCTTGCGCCTCCACGGCAGCGCGCGCAGCGGGAGAAGCCGCTGCGATCTCCAAGACGACCTTCGTCGAGAGCGTTCCCTTGCCAAGCAAGCGCACGGGCAGGGCGCGTCGCGTCAATCCCGCTGCGTGCAGTATACTTGGCGTGATCGGCGCGTCGGCGGCAAGCCTTTTCTCGTCGATCGCACGCTGCAGCGCGCCAAGGTTCACCACGCTCCAAATTTTGCGAAAAGGATTGTTGAAGCCTCGTTTCGGCACACGGCGGTAGATCGGCATTTGTCCGCCCTCGAAACCCTTCAGCGCAACGCCCGAGCGCGACTTCTGCCCCTTGTGACCGCGTCCGCCCGTCTTGCCCAATCCCGAGCCAATACCGCGACCGCGACGTTTGCGGGCGTGGCGCGCACCTTTGTTGTCCGAAAGTTCGTTCAGCTTCACGAGACTCTACTCCTGTGTCTCCACCAAATGAGCAACCTTGGCGATCATGCCACGCACCGAAGGCGTGTCGGGTAGCTCGCGCACGCGATTCATGCGCTCCAGCCCCAGGGCTTGCAAGGTCGCCTTTTGGCGCTCAGGACGGCGAATAGCGCTACGCACGCGTTTCACGCGCAACACAGAGCGAGGTTCTTTCGAATCGTTCTTCTGCGTCATCAGTTTTCCTCCTGCCTTTCGACCGATTCTTCTAGAGGTTTTGGATTGACTCCCTCCGCCTCTTCCACTTCGTCGACAGTGCTCGCCTTGCTTTGTACGAGGTTTCTGTCGCGCACGATATCCGAAATCTTTTTTCCGCGCCGTTGTGCGATTCGCCGCGGCGAGGAGGAACGCGACAGTCCGTCGAGCGCCGCCTTGATCATGTTGTGCGGGTTCGAAGAGCCGATCGACTTGGCGACGACATCCGAGACCCCCAAAGCCTCGAAGACAGCGCGTACAGGTCCGCCGGCGATGATTCCTGTGCCAGGCGGCGCGCTTCGCATCAGCACGCACCCCCTGCCGAATTTTCCCAAGATGTCGTGATGCAAAGTGCGTCCCTCGCGCAGAGGAATACGCAACAGCTTTTTGCGCGCGTGCGCCGAAGCTTTGCGAATCGCCTCAGGCACCTCGCGCGCCTTGTTCGAACCAATACCCACGCGCCCCTGTCCGTCGCCGACGACGACCAGCGCGGCAAAGCCGAAACGTCGCCCTCCCTTGACAACCTTTGCAACGCGATTGATCGAAACGAGCTTTTCGATCAGGTCGTTCTCTTCCCCCTTGCCCTTGTTTTCTTTGTTGTAGCTCATTGTTCTTGTTCCTTTCTAGAAGAGAAGTCCTTTCGCGCGTGCACCTTCTGCCAGCGCACGCACTCTGCCGTGGTACTGGTAGCCGCCGCAATCGAAGGCGACCCGTTCGATCTTGAGCTTCAAGGCTCGCTCGGCGAGTGCCTCGCCGACAAGACGCGCGACATCACAACCGCCTCCCTTCGTTGTCTTTTTTTCTTCCTTCATTCCGCCAATCTTTTTTTCCAAGCTCGTCGCAGAAACAAGCGTCCCGTGCAGACGATCGTCGACGATGTGCGCGTAGATTTGGCGATGCGAACGAAAGACCGAAAGGCGAAAACGATCTTCCGCGCAAACGGCGCGAAGACGATGCCGTTTGCGTTGCTGCCTGCGCACGAAAGCCTGTCGAGCGCGGTTCATTTCTTCTTCCCTTCCTTGCGATAGACGAACGCGCCGCTGTAGCGCACGCCCTTTCCTTTGTAGGGTTCGACGGGACGCAACGCACGGATGCGCGATGCCACCTCTCCGACGCGTTGTTTGTCGTGCCCCTCGACTGTGATCGTGCGCTCTGCGCCTACCTGGATCGACAAGCCCTCAGGGATCGGAAAGAGAATGTCGTGGCTGTAGCCCAACGAAAGTTTCAAGGTTTTTCCTTCCACCTGCGCTCGATAGCCCACGCCCTCGAAGGAGAGCTGTTTTTTAAACCCTTCCGAAACTCCCACGACGGCTTGTTCGATGTTCTGTCTAACGGTGCCCCACATTTCGCGGCATCGCTTCGCCTCGCTTGCGCTGTGCTTCTTCGGCGCGACGCGGATACCTTGCTCGTCGCGGCGGGTTTCCAGCAACGGCGAGAGAGCGACGGAAAGGCTGCCTCGTTTGCCTTTCGCCGTCAGCACGGAGTCGTGCAACGCCACTTCGACGCCTTGCGGCACGGGAACGACTTTCTTTCCGATGCGCGACATGCCACCCCTCTCCGCTAGAAAATTTGACACAAGACTTCGCCGCCGATATTCTTGCGCCGCGCTTCTGCGTCCGACAACAACCCCTGCGCCGTAGACAGAATCGCTATGCCGAGGTTGTTGTAAAAGCGCGGGATCGCGTTCGCCTTGGCATAGACGCGCCGTCCCGGTTTCGAGACGCGGCGAATCTCGCTGATCGCAGGAATGCTCTCTGCATACTTCAAGGTGATCTCCAAGACGGGCTTGTCCTCCTGTAGAATGCGATAGTTCTCGATGTAGCCCTCGCGTTTGCACACCTCCAACAGCGCGCTCTTCAGGCGCGAGGCGGGCGCGCTCACCTGCGCCTTGCCCGCGACTTGCGCGTTGCGAATACGCGTCAAAAGGTCGCCTATCGGATCGGTCATCGACATAAGAAGTCTCCCTATCCTACCAGCTCGCCTTCGTCACGCCGGGCAGCATGCCTCTGGATGCGAGCTCGCGCAAAATGATTCTTGAGGCTTGAAAACGACGATAGTAGGCGCGCACGCGTCCCGTCGCCAAACAGCGGTTGCAATAACGCGTCTTGCTGGAGTTGCGCGGCAAGGCGGCGAGACGCACTTGCGCCTCGAACCTCTCGTCGGGGGCGAGGGTTTTGTCGCGGATCTTCGCGCGCAACTTGGTACGCTGGGCTGCGAACGCCGCGATTTTGCGTTCTACCGCCTTGTTGCGTTCTATCGTTCCTTTTCGTGCCATAGCGAAAAAACCTCCTAGTCTATTCTAGCAAATCTAGCAAATCTTGCAGCAAAAGACGCGCGTTTCACGAGCGTTTTGCGACAAAAGGAAAGTTGAAACCCTCCAGCAAAGCCAAAGCTTCGGTGGCGGTCGTAGCCGTCGTGCAGACGACGATATCGAGCCCGCGAATCTTGTCGATCTTGTCGTAGTTGATTTCGGGAAAGACGATCTGCTCGTGGATGCCGAGCGCGTAGTTGCCTTTCGAGTCGAAAGATTTGCGCGAGAGCCCGCGGAAGTCCTTGACGCGCGGTAGGGCGATCGTCGTCAGACGATCGACAAACTCGTACATGCGCGCTCTGCGTAGCGTGACGCGACACCCGATTCCTTGTCCTTTTCGCAGCTTGAACCCTGCGATCGCGTTGCGCGCGCGCGTGATGGCAGGGCGTTGTCCTGCGATCAGGGTGAGATCGGCGATGGCTTGTTCCAAGTTTTTTCTGTCTGCCGTCGCCTCTCCGATGCCCATGTTCAGGCACACCTTGAGCAGACGCGGCACTTCCATGATGTTGCGATAGGCAAACTTTTCCTTGAGCTGCGGACGCAACACCTCGTCGTAGTGACACCGCAGGCGCGGCAGGGCGAGCGAGGGGGAGGCGGAGGGGGAGGGGGAAGATGTTTCGGACATAATTCTCAGCTGTGTTTGGGCTCGGCAAGGGTTTGTCCCGAGCGTTTGGCGTAGCGGACTTTCTTGCCTTCCTCGACGCGAAATCCTACGCGGACAGGTTTGCCGTCCTTCGGATCGAGCGTCATCAGAATGCCGAGCGGAACGGGCAGTTCTTTCTCGATGATGCCGCCGTCCGTCTCGCGAGTCGCCTTCGTGTGGCGTTTCACGCGATTGACCCCGGAGACGATCGCGCGCGCACGTTCGGGAAAGACTTTTAGCACCTCGCCCTGCGCACCCTTGTTGCGTCCTGAGCGAACGAACACTTTGTCTCCTTTGCGAATCTTGGAAGCCATCAACAATCCTCTGGATAAACCTTAGATGACCTCTGGAGCAAGCGAAACGATCTTCATATAGCGTTTCGCGCGCAACTCGCGCACGACAGGGCCGAAGATGCGCGTGCCGATGGGCTCGCCCGTTTTGCTCACCAAGACAGCAGCATTGCGGTCGAAGCGAATCGCAGATCCGTCGCGACGCTGGACAGGATAGGCGGTGCGCACGATCACCGCACGCATGATGTCGCCCTTCTTCACGCGCGCGCGCGGCAAGGCGTCCTTGACCGCCACCACGATCACATCGCCGACGCTCGCCGTTCGACGCTTCGAGCCTCCCAGCACCTTGATGCATTGAACCCGCTTTGCACCGGAGTTGTCCGCGACGCTCAAGTGGCTTTGCATTTGAATCACGAGATCGATCCTCCCCTCTCGTCGAGGACTTCCCAATGTTTGCGTTTCGACAAGGGACGACACTCACGAATCCGCACGACCTCGCCGAGCGCAACACGGTTGTGCTCG
>JABAAD010000120.1 GCA_014238935.1 Alphaproteobacteria bacterium | reverse complement strand
TACCCCTCAGCGTGGATGTAGGAGATCTCTTTGATTTTCAACGCGCCCTCCAAGGCGATCGGATAGCTGACACCTCGCCCCAAGTACAAGGCGTCGCGCGCGTGCGCCAAGATCTGCGCGGCTTGAGCGAAGCTGCTGTTGCTTGCTCCGAATTCTTCCAAGCATCGCGCCGCAAGCCCCGGCAGGCGGGTGAGCGCTTCGACAAAGCTTGCCGTCTGTTCGTTCGAAAGTTTTTTCCTCTCGCTTGCCGCCGTCAGCGTGAAGCAGGCGAGCGTCAGCAGCTGGGTTGTGAATGCCTTGGTCGAGGCAACTCCGATCTCGGGACCTGCGTGCGTCGGCAAGACGACATCGCACAAGCGCGCGATCGAGGACTGTTCGACATTGACCAGCGCGACGGTTTTCAAGCCCGCCTTGCGATAGAGTCGCAAAGCTTCGAGGCTGTCCATCGTCTCGCCCGACTGACTGATGCACATCGCCGCCTGTTCAAAGCAGCGCAACACGGGCGATCGATAGCGCAACTCGGAGGCAACATCGACCTCGACTGCAATGCCCGCAAAAGCTTCCAGCCAATACTTTGCGACCAACGCTGCGTAGTATGCCGTGCCGCAAGCCGTGATGTGCAAGGTGCGCAGCTCGGTGAAGGAAAAAGGCAGCGCAGGAAGACGAGGACGACGCGTCGCAGGATCCAAGCGCGCAGAGAGAACATCGCCCCAAACGCTGGGTTGCTCGATGATCTCCTTTTCCATGAAATGACGATGGTTGCCCTTGCCCGAAGCCCCCGAAGCGATAGGCATGGGTTGCATCGAAAGCGCGCGCGGCTTGTTGTCCGCGCCGAACAGCTGCGAGAGCTTTTCGTTTTGGCGCAACAAAGCCCACTCGCCGTCTTGCAGATAGACGATGCGCTCGGCAAGACCGCTCAGCGAGAGCGCGTCCGAGCCGAAGTACGCGCTGCCCGCGTCCTTTTCACCCGCGTCCTTTTCATCGTCCTTTTCATCATCCGCGTTCGAAAAACCCAAGGCGAGCGGCGAGCCGCACCGTGCACCGAACAGCAATCCCCCCTCAACGGCAAACATAGCGACCAACGCGAACATGCCCTTCAGACGCGGCAAAACCTCACGACACGCGTGCGCAAGGTCGCCGTTGCTGCGCTCAACCTCGCGCGTCAGAAGATGGACGATCACCTCCGAATCGGTTTCACTTTCGAAACGCCGTCCCTCCCCCTCCAGCTCTTTGCGCAAGCTCGCAAAATTCTCGATGATGCCGTTATGGACAACGGCAAGAACGCCGTTGGCGTGCGGATGCGCGTTCCTCTCGACGGGAGCACCATGCGTCGCCCAACGCGTGTGACCAATGCCCGTCGTGCCGAAGAGGGGGGCATCGTTTAAGACTTGCTCCAAATTGACGATCTTGCCCTTCGCTCGCCTGCGCTCGATACGCCCTTCGTTCAGGGTCGCCATTCCCGCTGAATCGTAGCCGCGATACTCCAACCTGCGCAGCGCCGAAAGCAAGGGTAGCGCAACGGGTTTCGCGTCGATCATGCCGATGATGCCGCACATGCTGGGCTACTCCTTTCTCTTCTGTTCTTTCTTTTTGTCGAGAGGCTTCGAGGTCACGCTATTTCGCTCGAAGACGAGCGTGTCGGCGGCGACATCGTCGGCAATGGCGCTAGAGGCGCCGATGCGGGTGCGCTCGCCGATCTTGAGGGGGGCGATCAGACTGCTGTTCGAGCCGACGAAAGCCCCTGCCCCGATCTGCGTGTGGTGTTTTCGCTTTCCGTCGTAGTTGCATGTGACGACACCCGCGCCAATGTTTGCTGCGTCGCCTAGGGAGCAATCTCCCAAATAGGTCAAGTGCGAGGCTTTTGCCTTTCTGCCTAGGGTTGCGTTCTTCGTCTCGACGAAGTTTCCGACCTTCGCTCCTTCGCCGAGCTTGCTCGTCGGACGCAGGCGAGCGAAGGGGCCGACGCTCGCGCGCGCGTCGATGCTTGCTCCTTCGATGTGGCAAAAGCTTCCGATCGAGACCTCCTCGCCGATCGAGACCTTTTCACCGAAGACGACATAAGGC
>JABAAD010000119.1 GCA_014238935.1 Alphaproteobacteria bacterium | reverse complement strand
CTCGACTACCTGCGTCAACATCGCGCCCGTTTTACAGGCAAGGTGTGTCTTGTCCACTGCGGCTTCGAAAAAGCCCTCTCGGAACAGCAGCACGCACGCTATCGCAAAGAGTGGCAGGCGAGGCTGCGGATAGACGAGAGTCGTCCCGCCGTCGTCTTCGCAGGCACGCTCAGCGGCTGGCAGAACAAACCCGCGCTCTTCGCCTTCGCCCGCAAGCACAAGGAGACGAGCGTCTTCTTTTTCGTTCCCCCTCGCCACCACGCGGAGATTCGCTCGCTCGAACTCCCGCATGCGCGCGCACACTTCTTGCCGAGCGACAAGTTGCAACAAGCCCTGTGCGCCTTCGACTACGGACTGCTCCCGAGAGAGGCGACCTTGACCAACACTTTCGCCTTTCCTTTGAAGGTGAGCGAGTATGCCAACGCGCGTCTGCCGATTTTGGTCACCTATCGCAACATGGGGTGGATGCGGGGTGTGTTGGCAAGGGCTTGTCTCGATCTCGAGGCTTTTCCACAACCCAAACGGGCTTTCCAGCTCTCGTACCGCGCGTTGCAAAGCCTCACCTTCGATCGCATGGTCGCAAACCTGACCGCCTGCTACCGAGCGAACGCATGACCTTCTCTCTCGAAGGCAAACAGATTTTGATCACCGGTGGCAGTGGTTCGTTCGGCAGAGCCTTTGTGCGCTTCGTGCTGGCAAACGCGCGTCCGCAAAGGCTCGTTGTCTTTTCGCGCGACGAGTACAAGCAGTCGCAAATGCAACAGGAGTTTCCGCAAACGGAGCTGCGTTTCTTCTTGGGCGATGTGCGCGACTACGACCGCCTGAAGCGCGCCTTCCGTAACATCGATTGCGTGATTCACGCGGCGGCGATGAAGCAGGTGCCTGCTGCCGAGTACAACCCGATCGAGTGCATTCTCACCAATGTCATCGGGGCGGAGAATGTCATCAAGGCAGCGCTCGATTGCAATGTGGAGCGCGTGCTTGCGCTTTCGACGGACAAGGCTGTCAATCCGATCAACCTTTACGGTGCCTCCAAGCTGTGCGCTGACAAGCTCTTCGTCGCTGCCAACAACCTTGCCGGCGAGCGCGGCACGCGTTTCTCCGTCGTGCGCTACGGCAACGTGCTGGGCTCGCGCGGCAGCGTCGTGCCTTTCTTCCGCGAGCAGGCGAAGAAGGGAGTCCTTTCCATCACCGACGAGCGCATGACGCGCTTTTGGATCTCGCTGGAGCAGAGCGTGCAATTCGTCGCACAAAATCTTGCGCGCATGCACGGCGGCGAAATTTTTGTTCCCAAGATCCCTTCCATGAAAATCGTCGATCTCGCCAAGGCGATCGCGCCCACCGCAAAGCTCGACATCGTCGGCGTAAGAGCGGGAGAAAAAATTCACGAGGTGCTCGTGCCGCAGGAGGAAGCGCGCGACACCTTCGAGGGAAAAAATTGCTACATCATCGTCTCGCGCACAATCAGTCAATCCTCCGCGCAACCTTTGCACGCCTTGCAAGAGATAGCGCAGGAAGAGTATCGACGCGTCGCGGAGGACTTTGAATACGCCAGCGACAGCAACGACGCATGGCTCGACGAACAGCAGCTCAAGCAGCTGTTAGACACGCAGCTGCCATGAAGGAAAAAACTTATAAGGACAAATTTTTACCTTACGCGCGCCCCAGCATCACGCAAGTCGAGCGCGATGCCATAGTCGATGTGTTGAGCGAGTCGAACCCTAGGCTCACGCAAGGCGAGCGTCTTGTAGAGTTCGAACGAAGCGTCGCTCAATCTGTTGGTGCCGCTCACGCCGTCGCTTGCGCCAACGCCACGGCAGCCCTGCACCTTGCCCTCCTCGTAGCAGGGGTGAGCTGTGGCGATCGTGTCATCACGCAATCTATCAGTTTTTGCGCGACCGCCAACGCCGTGCGTCATTGCAACGCTGTGCCTGTCTTCGCCGACATCGACGCAGAGACGCTCGGTCTCTCGCCACACTCGGCGCGCGAAGCAGCAACGCAGCTACTCGAAGAAGCGAAATCTGTCAAAGCGATCGTCCCTGTCCTGATGGGCGGCGGCGCAGACG
>JABAAD010000118.1 GCA_014238935.1 Alphaproteobacteria bacterium | reverse complement strand
CGGCGACGTTCTGCCTCAATAGCGCAGAGATGTCGGTCGAGCTCACTGTCATGCCGCTTGTTCCTCGCGCGAAAGAGCTTTTCGCAACCGTCGCAGATCAGAGCGCAACGAGAGATCGATCATGCGCGACCGTATCGTAATGACAAGCCCGCTCAACAGCGCAGCATCCTCGGCGAAAGAGAGCGACAGACGCTTCTTGAACGCCGCCTTGACCGCCGCCGCAGAAAATTCTTCAGAGGATGCCTTGCTCGGCAACCTCAGCGATGTGTCTTGGGCAAGACGCGTCAAGAGCGCCTCTTCGACCGCCCGCTTTTCCGCAGCAGAGAGTACGCTTGCGCTCACGACATGCGCTTTCACCTCTCCGCGTTCTTCTGCCACAAGCGCTCGTAGCAGTTCGCACACCTTGGGAAAGAGCGCGAGGTTGCGCGTTTGCGCGAGCAAGGCGAGGTGTTTGCGCAGAAGCGTTCCGAAGGCGAGCTTTTTGTCGAGCGCGTCCAGCACGCGTCTCACGCTTTCTCTTTCGAAACGCGGATGGGCGACAAAACTTTGAAAGTCGGGGCTGTCGCGATAGACTTGCGCCAAACGCTCGGCGGCTTGAAGCGTCTTCGTCGTCTCTTGCCTCTCGCGCGCGCGTTCGAAGAGTGCACGAGCAAACTGCGCTGCCGTCTCGTCGTTGTAGCTTGCGTTCATAGAGCGAAGGTAGCGCAGAAAAAAAAGAGGTGCAAGCCGTAACCTCAAAGATTGCTCGGCTAGACGAGGGCGACGAGGTTTCTCTTGTCTGTCTTGTGGGCTTTCGCTACGATGCCTTGCTAACAGAGGGCGAGAGGACGGTTTTCGGGAGCTTGTGATATGACCATGCTGACTATGTTGACTATGCGGACGAAGTTGCAAAGGGATTTGCCAAGAAGATTTGTTGTTTGCTTGCTGCTTTTCGGCGGCGTTTTGACGGCGGGTCTTTTTGTCGGCTTTGAGGCTCGTGCTCAAGATGCGGATGGTATCGTGAAGTTTCGCAAAGCCTTGATGCAGGAGACGAAGGCGTCGTTGCAGGCGATGTCGCTGTTGTTGCGCGGAGAGGTTTCCGACAAGGAATCGCTTGCGTTGCAGGCGCAAATTCTTGTCCTTGCGTCGCAACGCGCGGGCGAATCGTTTGCCTTCCGCACGCGCGGCTTGACCGAGAGCACGACAGCGCACGAGCGTGTTTGGACAGAGCAGGCGAAGTTCCGCTCAAAGATGGATGTTTTTGCCAAAGACGCGAGGGCTTTTGCAGACCTTGTCGCGCGCGATGCCTCTGCCAAGCAGGTGGGTTCTTCCTTCAAGAGCTTGGCGAAGCAGTGCAAATCCTGCCACGACCGCTACCGCGTTGAGAAAAAGTAGCGCTACCGTTTTGGACAGACGATGTGATGTGGGGGTGGAAAAAATCTTTTCCGCGTGTTGTGTGATCTCTTTTGAGGGCGGGGAGTGATGTCGGGATTGCAATCGGTGATGGCGGCGCAAGGCATCATCTTGTTAGTTTTGTCTTTAGTGATGCTTGTGCCTGCGGCGGTCGATTTCTTGGCAAACGACGAGTCCTTCAGAGCTTTTCTGCTAGCCTCAAGCATTGCATGCGTCTTGGGGGGAACGGTGTTTTTGGCGTCTTCCCAGCGCTCGCTTGCGGGAACTCGTGCGCGCGTCTCCTACCGCGATTCGTTTTTGATTACGATCGGCGCGTGGCTAGTGGTCGGATCTTTCGGAGGCTTGCCTTTTGTCTTCGCAATCAAGGATTTCTCCTATGTCAATGCTCTCTTCGAATCCATGTCGGGACTGACAACAACGGGCTCCACAGTGCTGACCGGCTTGGATGCGCTTCCCGCGGGCTTGTTGTTGTGGCGGTCGTTGTTGCAGTGGATGGGAGGCATAGGAATCATCATGACGACGGTCTTGTTGTTTCCTCTGCTGCGCGTGGGCGGCATGCAGCTGTTCCGTGTGGAGCTCGCAGGGCAGGGCGAGAAAGCCGTCGCGCGATTGGGGCAGTTGGTTGCGTGGATTGTTGTCATTTACGCAGGATTGACTTTCTGTTGCGGCTTTCTTTATTGGCTGTT
>JABAAD010000117.1 GCA_014238935.1 Alphaproteobacteria bacterium | reverse complement strand
CTAGCTTCGACTACACAACCCGATTCATCGATGAAACTCCGGAGCTGTTTAAAAAAATTCGGCGCAAAGACCGCGGCACAAGAGTTCTCACCTACTTGGCGGATACGACGGTCAACGGCTACGCGGGATTGAAGGATCGCACGCGCCCTGCAACTTTGGCACCGTCTCCCTCGAAGCCCTCTGTTCCCGCAAGCGCACCCGCGTCGGGTTGCAAACAACGCCTCGATACGCTGGGCGCAGCAGGTTTCGCGCGCTGGATGAAAGAGCAGGACGAGCCCCTCGTCACCGACACGACGATGCGCGACGCGCACCAGTCTCTGCTGGCGACGCGCATGCGCAGCTACGACTTGCTGCGTATCGCCGAAAGCTACGCCCACCACCTGCCTCAATTGCTTTCGTTGGAATGTTGGGGAGGAGCGACCTTCGATGTTGCCATGCGCTTTCTGTACGAAGACCCTTGGCAACGTCTGCGCTCGTTGCGCGAACGCGTTCCGAACATTCTGTTACAAATGCTGTTGCGCGGCGCGAACGCTGTCGGTTACACGAACTATCCCGACAACGCGGTGCGCTTTTTCATCGGTCAAGCGGCGAAGGAAGGCATCGATCTGTTTCGTATTTTCGACTGCCTGAATTGGGTTGAGAACATGCGCCTCGCCATCGATGCCGCCGGCGAGACGGGCAAGCTTGTCGAAGGAGCTGTCTGCTACAGCGGCGATCTGTTCGATTCTTCGCGCCGTTACACGCTCGACTACTACCTCGCCATTGCCCGCGAGTTGGAGCGCACGGGCGTTCATATCGTTGCGGTGAAGGATATGGCGGGGTTGTTGCGTCCTGAGAGCGCGCGTGTTCTGATCGCTGCGTTGAAGGAGACGCTTTCTGTACCTGTACATCTTCACACGCACGACACTTCGGGACTGGGCTCGGCGACGGTGCTTGCGGCGGTGGAGGCGGGAGTGGATGCTTTCGATGCTGCGACAGATGCCTTGTCGGGAGGCACTTCGCAGCCCTGCTTGGGCTCTCTCTTGGCGGCACTTGCGGACGGCAAGCGGAACGGAGGGCGTTCGAGTTCGCTCGACTTGCCGACGGTTCGGCGGATCTCGCTCTATTGGGAGCAGGCTCGTGCGGGCTACCGCGCCTTCGAGAGCGAGCAGCGATCGAGCGCATCGGAGGTTTTCGAACACGAGATGCCGGGCGGTCAGCTTTCGAACCTGAAAGAACAAGCCTTCGCCTTGGGCTTGGCGGACAAATGGCTTGACATCGCACAAGCTTATGCGGCGACCAATCGCTTGCTAGGCGATATTGTCAAGGTGACGCCGTCGTCCAAGGTCGTGGGCGATGTCGCCTTGATGGCGGTCGCGCGGGGGTTTTCGATCGAAGAGGCTTTCGCCGAAGGATCGGGCTTCGTCTTTCCCGATTCGCTCCTCGATATGCTACGGGGAGGCTTGGGATGGCCGCAGGGAGGATTTCCTGAAACGGTCACAAAGCGCGTCTTGGAAAAGGAGGGCGAGACGACGTCTTCTCCTGCTCTCAAGGTGGGCGAGCGGGCAAGCGCGACGCTTGCTGCCTACGACTTGGACGAGAAGCGTGCAGAAGCCGAGCACTCCTTAGGATCGATCTTGGCGGGCAGGCGTTTGACGGACAGTCAGCTTGCGAGTTATCTCATGTATCCGCAGGTCTTTTTAGAGTTCATGCGTTCTTACGAGCAGTATGGTCCTGTCGAGTGTCTTCCGACCTCGACCTTCTTCTACGGGTTGGAGGCGGGGGCGACGCTCTCGGTAGAGATCGAGCGCGGCAAGACGTTAGAGATCAGTTGTCAGGCGTTGGGACAGGCGGACGAGGGCGGGCGTATCAATGTCTTCTTCGAGTTGAACGGTCAGACGCGGGTGATCACGACAGAGGATCGTTCGCGCGCGCGCGGTGAATCGCGTAGGAAGGCTGAGGGTGGCAATGCGACGCATATAGGTTCTCCGATGCGCGGCGTTGTGGGAAAGATTTTTGTGAAGACGGGAGCGAGGGTATCTATGGGTGATGATCTTTTGACCTTGGAGGCGATGAAGATTGAAACGGTTGTGAAGGCGGAGATA
>JABAAD010000116.1 GCA_014238935.1 Alphaproteobacteria bacterium | reverse complement strand
TTGCATCGCAAGGTAGCGGTGGAGTTGGGGGTGGATTACTATTTCTTTGGCGCGTTGACGAACGAGGTGTTTGTCGGCTTGGGGTTCAAGGGAATCTTTTAGCGCGACACGGCTTTACAGACAAAAAGAACGCACGAAGCGCACCCGCCCGCTGTGCTATAACTCGCGCATGGTCGCACGCGTCCAAACCCTCATGTTCCAAGGTGTCGAAGCACGGCGTGTCGAAGTGCAGGTCGGGCTAACCGGCGGTTTGCCCTCGTTTACGATCGTCGGGCTTGCCGACAAAACCGTAGGCGAATCGCGCGAACGCATCCGTACTGCGCTCGCCCATTCCGGTCTCGCGCTGCCTCCGAAACGTATCACCGTCAACCTCTCCCCTGCCGACCTCGCGAAAGAAGGCAGCCATTTCGACCTGCCCATCGCGCTCGCTCTGTTGAGCGCGCTCGGTATCGTCGAGCAAGAAAACCTGTCGAAGATCTTTGCGCTCGGAGAGCTGAGTCTCGACGGCAGACTGCTTCCCGTTCCCGGCATCCTTTCCGCAGCGCTCAGCGTCCACCAAGAACAAGGCAAACTGCTCTGCCCCAAAGACAACGGCAACGAAGCGGCATGGGTGAAAGGATTGCCCATCCTCCATGTCGAATCGCTGGCAGAGGCGATCAGCGAGATCAACAATCCCAGCGATCGACCGCAACCCCAACCCGTCGCCTTTGCCAAAAAATCCACCAGCTCCGATCTCTCCGACCTGAAAGGACAGGAAAGCGCGAAACGCGCCATCGAAATCGCCGCCGCAGGAGGACACAATATCCTCATGATCGGAACTCCCGGCGCAGGCAAATCCATGCTCGCCGAACGCATGCCCTCCATCTTGCCCCCGATGAGCGCAAGGGAAGTACTGGAAACCGCTCGAATCCAGTCGATCGCAGGAAACTTCCTGGACGACAAAGAACCCAAAGGACCCAGCCCGCAACGACCCTTCCGCGCGCCACACCACTCGGCGTCCTTGCCCGCACTCGTCGGCGGCGGCAGGAACGCGCTTCCCGGTGAAATATCGCTCGCTCACAACGGCGTCCTCTTTCTGGACGAGCTGCCCGAATTTTCGCGCCAAGCCCTCGAAGCACTGAGACAGCCCCTGGAAAGCGGCTCGATCTCGGTCGCTCGCGCCAACGCGCATGTCACCTATCCGGCGAACTTCCAACTCGTCGCAGCCATGAACCCCTGCCGATGCGGATATCTGGAAGACCCGAAGCGCGCTTGCCGAAAAGCTCCCTGTTGCGCCGAAGACTATCAAAAGCGACTCTCAGGACCACTCCTCGACCGAATCGATCTGTTCATGGGCGTGCAGCCCGTCCACCCCTATCAACTGCTGCGCGGCGGCGGCGGAGAAACTTCCAAAAAAGTCGCCGCTCGCGTCCTCGCCGCGCGCGAACGACAAGGCGAACGATACCGACGCAAAAAACACAAAGACGCGCCACCGATCATCAGCAACGCACAAGTGCCAGCTGCCGATATCGAACATTTCGTCGACGCCTCGAAGGAAGCGCTCGACCTGTTGCAACAAGCCGCCGTGCGCTTCGCGCTCTCCGCACGAGGCTACTACCGCACGCTCCGCGTCGCGCGCACGATCGCCGATCTCGCCTGCGAACAGGAGATCTCGCAGCAAGCCATGTCCGAAGCACTCTCGTTCCGAAAACTGCCCTTGCAAACCGCCGTGCTCGACTAGAAACAACAGCAAAACCCGCGAACGGAAAAAGGCTTGCCCCACCCCTCCACAAGGGCTACAACAACAGAGAGGGAGCACGGAGGGGACACGACAAGAGGCAGTCGGAGGGCGTTGCTGCGACGCAGACGTGAACTATGGCGAAGACAAAATCTTCCCGTCAAGGTAGTGCTGCGGATTCGCGCCCCGTCTCGCCGCATTTACAAATCTATCGTTGGCAATGGACGATGGCACTCTCCATCATCCATCGCCTGACCGGGCTGTTCATCTCGCTGGGGATCTGCTTCCTGTGCGTGAAAATCGTCGTGTTGAGCTTTGGCAAAGCCGAAAATTTCTCCATGTTCGTACAACTCGCTTCGTTCGGCGTGTTT
>JABAAD010000115.1 GCA_014238935.1 Alphaproteobacteria bacterium | reverse complement strand
CGATCGGACTCGTGCGATCGCTCAGGGAGGAAAAGATAGGAGGCGCAGCCGCTCCTCTGAAAACCCGAAGAGTCTAAAAACCCGTAGGGTCTAAAAACCCGTAGGGCGTAAGGCAAAAAAAACTTGCCAAAAACAAAACAAAGCCTCGCTCTCTCTCAAGGAGAGCGGGGCTTTGTCGCTTAACGACCCGTCCTCACAGGCTACGGCTTAGGTAGGGTTATGGTAGGCTGTGGCTTATGGTAGGCTGTGGCTTGATGTCACTCGTTCCCTTGTCTTCGCCCCTTGTCTTCGCCCTTTGTCTTCCTTGCTCGCCTTCGGTTTTTCTTCTTGCCTCCTCCTCGTCAGAGGCGCATCGAGCCTCGCTGCACCGGCGCTGGTGCTTCTGCTGTTCGCCTTTCCACCCTCCGCACCTCTTGACTTTTTGACGAGCGCGCCGATCGCCTGCGCCATTCTTTTGCTCGCGCTTGCCGCCGTCGTCGATTTCTGCGCAGACTTGTGGAGGCTACGCACCGCGCAACAGGAGGAGGGACGCTTTCTCTCCTCCGCCTTGGGGGGCGCGGGTTCCGTCGCAGAGGGATTGATTCGCATCGAGCGCACAGCGCGCTGGACGAAGTTTCGCAGGCGCGGCGAGTGGCTTTTTGTGCCGCTGTGGCTGGCGGCGGCTTGTTGGATACACGACGAGGCAGCGTTGCCGCTGGTCGCGGGCGCGTTGTTGGGTGTCTTGTGCATTCTGTTGTTCGCCGCGCTTGCAAGGTGGAACCTTGAGCGGCGCGAGCGGCTTATCGCCGACGGTGCCATGCGCGCCGCTGCGTCGCTGGGGCTTGCGCGTTTGCTCGGACGCTTTGCTGCCTTTGCCGAGCGTAGCCTCGCGCGTCACAGGAGGGCGCGGCGTGCCGAACGGAGCCTTGCCCTCCTTTCGTCTACCTGTCTGCTTTGCTTGCGTTTGAGCGCGGCGGCGACGCTCGTCCTTTTTCTGCTGTACGCCCTCAGCTTTGTCGGCAACGGACAGGCGAGCTTCGGCGAGATCGTCGCTATCCTTTTGTTGCTACGCACGCTGTTCTTTTGGCTGGAGCAACGCGCTCGTGCGCTCTCCTTCTACGCTCCGCAGGAGCGTCGCGGAAAATTTCTCACCCTCGCGCCCGCAAGCGTTGCCGCCGAGCCGCCACGCAGAGGAGAGTCCGAGCCCTCCGTAGAAAGCGCGGCGGATGCGCCAATCCTTCAAGTAGAGCAGGGAGAGGTTCTTCCCCCCGCGCAACCCCTGCTCGCTTGCGATGATCTCGTGTTGCGGCAGGGCGAGGTGGTCGCCTTGGCGGGCGAAAGCGCGAGTGGAAAGTCTTTGTTGCTGAAGGCTTGTGCGGGACTGGTGGAGAGCAAGGGGTTTCGTCTTGCAGGAGAAGCCGTCGAGTCGGACGCGTCGTCTTTAGGGAGGGTGTGTTATCTTCCCCAAGAGGCGGCGTTGTTGGACGGCTCGCTGGGCGAGAACATCGCGGCGTTCGAAGCTCCTTGCGACAAGGCGAGGGCGACCGAGTTGCTCGTGCGACTGGGGGCGGAGCGTACGCTCGCGCTCTTGCCTGAGGGGTTGGAGACGCGCACCGATCCCTTCGACGCTCGTCTGCCGTATGCCTTCAAGGTGCAGGTGTTGTTGGCAGCCGCGTTGTACGGCAGTCCGCGTTTGTTGCTGTGCGATGCTTGCATCGACGCGCTGGATAGCAAG
The DNA here is from genome assembly GCA_014238935.1 of Alphaproteobacteria bacterium. Next base: position 406 of record JABAAD010000115.1, on the reverse strand, counting down.
GGAATCGAGCGTGTCGTGCGCGTGTTGCAAAACTTTTGTCAAACAGGAGCTGCCGTCGTCGTAACCCGAAAGAGCGCGTTGTTGCAGGTTTGCCGTCGTGCTTGGATTTGTGCGCATAACAAGGTTCGAGTTCGTGAACTCGAGACCAGCGGCGAATAGGCGGGAAGGGGAGAGGGCGGTTCGTGAAGGCTCGTTTTGTCGTGAGGTTGTTCTTCTCGTCCTTGTTGGCTGTGCTGGCGGCGGGGGCGGGAGCGATGCTCTTTTTGCCTTGGGTCTACAGCGCAGAAGTTTTGGACGGCGAGGCGGTCGTCGTGCACAGCGACGAGGTAGCCGAACCGGTGGCGGTGCGCTTCGCATGGAGCGGCATCGCCCAGCCAAACCTCATGAACGCCGAAGGCCTGCCCGC
>JABAAD010000114.1 GCA_014238935.1 Alphaproteobacteria bacterium | reverse complement strand
CTCCCCTTGCAGCGGGTACCTGCCCATCCGCAACGAGATTGATCCGCGTCCGCTGATGAGGGAGCTCCGCTTACAACACAAGACGGCACTCCTGCTGCCCGTCGTTGCGAGCGCAAACGAGCCGCTTGTCTTTCGTGCCTTCGATGGCGACGAAGGAACGCTTCAGGAGGGTCCCTTCAAGACGAAACATCCGCCTGACAGTGCTGAAGAAGACATTCCCGCCTTCATGCTTGTGCCTCTGCTTGGCTTCGATCGCAACTGCATGCGTCTGGGCTACGGAGGAGGATTTTACGATCGCACGCTCGAATCTTTGGCAAACAAGGGCGTGCGTCCCTTCACTTTGGGCGTCGCCTTCGAGGCGCAGCGTCTCGAGCGCCTTCCCGTCGAGCAGCACGACAGACCTCTGGACGCGGTGTTGAGCGAAACGACGCTCTACAGACGCGAATAGAAAAGTGTCCTTAGATGAGCAGACACGCGGATTGAACATCCTCTTCTTGGGCGACATCGTCGCAGCGACGGGCAGGAACGCCGTCATGCGCGCGACCCCGCTGTTGCGCGAGGCGCTTGCGCTCGATCTTTTGTGCGCGAACGCCGAGAACGCGGCGCACGGCTTCGGACTGACACCCTCGATTGCGGAAAATCTTTTGGAGGCGGGGCTGGATATCCTCACGACCGGCAACCATGTTTGGGACCAGCCCTTGCTCATCGACTACTTGCGGGAGAACCCTACGGCACCGATTCTTCGCCCTTTCAACATGCACTCGAACCCCGCCTCTCCTCTGCCTGGGCGCGGCTACGCCGATCTCAGTCTTTCGGAAGGCAAGACTGTGCGCGTCGTCAACATCATCGGACAGGTTTTCATGGAGCCTTGCGCGCACCCGTGGTTTTCTCTCCAACCCTTGCTGGCAGAAGACACGCCGCAAGACGCGGGCTGGGACGCATTGCTGATCGACTGCCACGCCGAGACGACAGGCGAAAAGCTCGCGCTCGCAAGACTCTGCGACGGCAAGGCGACCGCCTTCTTGGGAACGCACACCCACATTCCTACGGCGGACGCAGCCCTTTTGCCCAAAGGGCTCGCCTACCAAACAGATCTTGGCATGTGCGGCTGCTACGATTCTGTTATCGGCTTTGAAAGCAGCCTCTCGATCGCCCGATATTTGAAAAACATTCCGAGGGTGAAGTTCGAACCCGCGCAAGGCAAAGCTTCGCTGAGCGGCGTCTTCGTCGAGACCGACCCCGCCACGGGATACGCGCGAAGCATCTTGCCGCTGCGGCTCTCCGCAAACGAGGGCGGCTTGCTGTCCTCGACGCTGCCACAAGCTTTGCATCCTTACAAAAAAGACCTGCAAGAGATGCTGCAAGCATGCTAGTTTGGAGAGCATGACCGAGCCGCTGTTTCGAGAAGATCCTTACGCTCGACGCTGCGATGCGAGTGTCGTGCGCCTTGAGCCTCCCTCTGCGGTCGTGCTGGACCGCACCGTCTTCTTCGCGCGCGCAGGCGGACAGCAGGGCGACAGAGGCACGCTCTTGCGTCAAAGCTTGGACAATGACGAGAACAAAGGCGAGGCTAAGTCTTTTGCCGTCGCAGACTGCCTCTACGCGCCTGATCGGAACATTCTTCATGTTTTGGAAGATCCCCTCAACGACGAGGGATTGACGGAGGGCTCGAGGCTGGAGTGCAGCATCGACTGGCAACGGCGATACGCCATGATGCGCCTACATACAGCCCTGCACTTGCTATGCTCGCTGGTACCGCACGGCGTATCGGGGGGCAACATCGCTTCGGAGAAGGCAAGGCTTGATTTCGATTGTGGCGGAAATGTTTTGGACAAAGAGGCGCTACAACAACAACTCGACCAGCTGATAAAAGACGACCGCCCCATCAGCGTGCGCTGGGTCGAAGAAGAGATGTTGCAGAAAAACCCGCAACTGGTGCGTACGCTTTCCGTCCAACCTCCTAAGGGCGAGGGGCGCGTGCGACTGGTCTCGATCGAAGATTGCGACTTGCAACCCTGCGGCGGCACGCATGTCAAAAATATCCAAGAAATAGGTGAGTTAAAAATTTATAAAATCAAAAAGAAAGGAAAAGAAAACCGTAGAATTAGTCTTTGTTTTGC
>JABAAD010000113.1 GCA_014238935.1 Alphaproteobacteria bacterium | reverse complement strand
AGTCCTGTTTTTTCAGCTCTTGCTGCAGCACGGAGGGCAAGGCTTCGCTGTTCGATAGCCCGTAGCCCGCGGTGATGGAGTCTCCCAGCATGACGACGGTGCGATTCCGTTGCGCTTGCGCTACGGAGGGGGGGGCTGCGAGCAACAAAACCGCGAGCGCGAGGAGAAAGTGTGCGAGCATGGAAACCGTGTAGCACGGCGGCAGGGGAGGGGCAAGGGTGTTCTTGTCTGCCAACTCTTCTTGTCTGCATAGTGTTGTCTGTATATTCTCGACTTTATGAAATCTCTTTTTGCGATTGACGCGCGCGCGCTTTGCTACTCGGCGGCGGTGCGCGGAGCGGAGTCCTCGCACGCCAGCGTCGATATTGTTCGTGGGGTCGATTTGCAACTGCGTGCGGGCGAGCAAGTCGCGCTGACGGGTGTCTCAGGGGCGGGCAAAACTTCGCTGCTGATGTTGCTCGCAGGGCTAGAGCGCGCGGACAAGGGCAGCTTGCGCATCTTCGACACCGATGTGATGCGCCTTTCGGAAGCACAGCGCACCGCCTTTCGCCGCGACAACTTCGGCATCGTCTTTCAAGGATTCTACCTTCTAGACAACCTGACCGCCTTGGAGAACGCGTCGCTCGCGCTCGATTTCGCAGCCGTTGCAGACGCGCGTACGCGCGCGCGCGACGCGCTCGTAGCGGTCGGACTTTCCCATCGCCTCGATCACTACCCGTGGCAGCTTTCGGGCGGAGAACAGCAGAGAGTCGTGCTCGCGCGCGCTTGCGCCTTGCGTCCGAGAATCTTGCTTGCCGACGAGCCCACCGGAAACTTGGACAAGGGTACGGGAGAAAAAGTCGCCGAGATGATGTTCTCGCTCGCAAGCTCTATCGAGGCATGCCTCTTGCTAGTCACGCACAATCCCGTCTTGGCACGACGTTGCTCGCGCCAAGTCGAGATGTCTGGCGGTCGCATCGTCGCCGACCATACAGAAGAGTCCGCGCCGACAAAGAAGGGGCGGGCAAAGAAAAAATAGGAAAAAAAACAGACAAAGAAAAATAAGTGAGCCGTCTATGAACCGTCGTCAAACCTTGCGTCTGCTTTTGCGTCACACGCGCGCCGAGCTACGCGGCGGCATCAGGGGCTTTCGACTTTTTCTGATGTGTCTCGTCTTGGGGGTCGGAGCATTTTCGGCGATTCTCTCGACGGTGGAGATTCTCTCGCGTTCTTTGGACAAGAACGCAGCCCTGATACTAGGCGGCGATGTGGAGTTGCGACAAGTCCATACCGAGCTGAACAAGCGCTCCCTCGCCGTCTTCGAACAGCAGACGAGGGCTCTCTCGCACATCAGCCTTTTGCGGACGATGGCGCGTGGCGTAAGCGAGGAACAACGTTCGGTGTTGGTGGAGGTGAAGGCGGTCGACGAGCGTCATCCTCTGCTGGGAGGATTGTTCCTCCAAGGCGGCAGGGAAATATCTCCCGCAGAACTGGCAGCCCTGCTGGCAGAGCGCAACGGCTACTGGGGAGCAATCGTCGCTCCAACTTTTTTGGCAGAGGGGGAGGCAGCACAAGGAACGCTTTTCTCCTTAGGCACAAAAACCTTCGAGGTTCGTGCCGTCATCGAGCAAGAGAGCGATTTGCTCTCCGCTTCCTTTCCTTTGGGGGCACGGGTCTTGCTCTCGCAGCAGGCGTTGGAGGCGACGGGGTTGCGCGTGCCCGGAAGCCTGATCTACGAGCATTATCGAATGTTGCTGCGTGAAGGGGAGGAAATCGCAGACTTTCGTTCGCGCCTGCAAAAGATGTTTCCCGACGCTGCTTGGACTTTGGAGGATAGGCGCGACGCAGCCCCTCGAGTTCGTCAAATCGTCGATCGACTTTCGTTGTTTATGAGCTTGGCTGCGCTTGCGGGAATGTTCGCCGGCGGAGCGGGAATAGCGAACGGCTTGACTGCCCTTTTGCACGCTCGGCGAACCGACATGGCTTTGTGGAAAACTTTGGGTGCTCCGACGGGATACATCCGCCTTTTGTTGGGAATACAGACGGGGGCGATGGGGTTGTTGGGTGTCGCTGTCGGTTGTGGAATCGGTGTTGTTGCCAGCCTTTCGTTGGCGCCGTGGGTAGGGGATCGTTTTTCTCTGCCGATCGATGCGTT
>JABAAD010000112.1 GCA_014238935.1 Alphaproteobacteria bacterium | reverse complement strand
GGGGGGGGGGGGGGGGGGGGGGGGGGGGGGGGGGGGGGGGGGGGGGGGGGGGGGGCTTGTAGCACGAGCGTTCCGATTGTTGCGTTATGCAGGCGGTGTTGCGGGCTTGTCTATGGTGGGCTATGCGGTGATGCGTTTTACGGTCGAGTTCTTTCGTGAGCCCGACGCGCACTTGGGATTGTTCTTCGGAGTGGTGTCGCAGGGGCAGTTGCTTTCGTCGTTGTTTTTCCTGTGGGGTGTGTTTCTGCTGGCGCGTGCGCTGAGAGGAGCGGGGGAGGAGTTGCGTCCGTAACCCTTGTGGCGCGCGTTTGCGGACAGGTCTCTCTTCGAACTTTGTTTAGAACTTCTTTCGCCTCGCGTTGCGAGCGCGCGTTGCTTTCGCGTTTGCGCCGTTTCGGTGCGCTCACGCTAGAGGAGTACATGGCGCATTGCCTTACGGATTCAAGGTTTGGCTACTATCGTCGTGCGCGCTTGGGGGAGGACTTTGTCACAGCACCGATGTTGAGCAATGCGTTGGGTCTTGTCGTTGGAAGGTGGTTTGTTGCGAGTTGGCGTCGCTTGGGCTGTCCGCGCGAGGTTATGCTCGTCGAGGCGGGCGCGGGCTGTGGTCAGCTTTTGGGCGATGTGTTGGGCGTTGCGCGCAAACTCGCCCCTGAGATCCTTGATGCCTTGAGGGTGCATGTGGTCGAAATTAACGAGGCAGGGCGAGAGTGTTTGACGCAAGTCGTCTCGCGCTTGGGCGTTCGGAAGGTGAGTTTTCACGAGACTTTGGAGGAAGTGCCGCACGGGCGGTGGCTGTTTTTGGCAAACGAGTTCTTCGACGCGTTGCCGATTCGCCAGTACTTGTGGAGCGGGGGGAGGAGCTTTGTGCGGCGCATCGAGCAAGACGAGCAGAGGGGAGGCGCGGCGTTGCGATTCGTGCGTGGCGAACCTTGTTTCTTGCCAAGTATCTTTTCGGAGATCGCGTCTCCGCCGTCAGACGAGGAGCGCATCGTGGAGATGTCGCCGCGTGCGCTGTTTTTGGCAGCGAGTGTGGCAAACGTGCTTGCAGAAAACGGCGGCGCAGCCCTCGTTTGCGATTACGGCTATCTAGCGCAACGGTTTGCTCCTCGCGCGGGCAGCTTGCAGGCTTTCTACAGGCACAAGGCGGTCGATCCGCTCACGCGCATCGGCGCGTGCGACCTCAGCGCAGAGGTCGACTTCGACGCTCTGTTACAAATCTTTGCTACTCGCTTGGCTACTCGGGTGGCTAATCGATTGGGCGAAGAGGGAGAGTGTCGCGTGCAAACGCAAGGTGCGTTCTTGCGCGCCGCCGGCGTTGCTAGCAAATCTGTGCCGAAAAGTGTGCCAACTGACGCACAAAAGGACGCATCAAAAGATGTAACGAGAGGTGTACAAAAGGTCGTGCGACGTTTGATCTCTCCTGACGCGATGGGAGAAAAGTTCAAGGTGCTGACAGCCTTTGCGCCGCAACCCGTCAGAAGAGCATCTTCAACCCGATGACGAACTCGTGGGTCGGCACAAAACGCCGTTCGTAGAAAAGAACGCCTTGGCTGGGAGCCTCCGTTGCGGTCAAGAAGAAAGGAACGAGGACGGCTGCCTCGCCGTACCAGTAGTTGGCGACAAGAGCGATGTCTTTTGTGATCGGGTAGAGGCTTTGCAAGTTGAGCAAAAAGGTTTTCTCTTGCTTGCCTCCGTCGTAGCGCGGGTCTTTGGTGAAGGCTTGCGTGAAGGATACCGAAAGCACGCTTTTTTTCTTGCGCTTGCCGTCGCTGCCTTTCTTGCGGGAAATCGGTTGCGTCGTCTTGATGCCGACAGACCACAAGATGCTTTCGGCACCTTTTTCCGAAAGAGTTGCTCCCCCTACGCTTTCCAAATCAATGCTGCTGGGGAACTGGTAGGTGATGTTGCCGAAAAAACTTTGCTCCTTCCAAGTCACCCCTGTGGCGAAGCCCACAGCTTGTTCCACCACGCGGGCGCTACGGTTGATTTGGTCGATCCGTTGGAGAATTGGGTGGTCGGAAGAAAAAACTCCTCCCCCAAAAAGGTCTATCAGAACCTCGTTGGGTTCTGTCGTCGTCGCGTTGGACGAGCGGATGCCGTAGCGTGTGGCGAATTTTAACGACAGCTTTTTCCCTGGAAAATCTTTTTCGTAAGCGACGGCGACATTGCCACCCATGACCGAAGGG
>JABAAD010000111.1 GCA_014238935.1 Alphaproteobacteria bacterium | reverse complement strand
GAAATCGCGTCCTTTCGCTCCGCATCCCGTCTTCCGTCACTTCGTTGAAGCTGCCAGCAAGCATGGAAAACTCGTCTAGCGCGCGGGCTTTGCCCGAAAGTTTTCAGTCCAACAACCGTATCGCCATCCTCGATTTCGGCAGCCAAGTCACGCAGCTGATCGCGCGCTGTTTGCGTCAGGCAGGCATCTACAGCCACATCTTTCCCTACAGCCCCGATGCGGTGGAACGCCTTGCAGCCTTCGCCCCACAAGGCATCGTGCTGTCAGGAGGGCCGAAAAGTCTTCTGGAAGAAAAAACTCCAATCGACGAAAGATTGTTTGCCCTCGACAAGCCCCTGCTCGGCATCTGCTACGGCGAGCAGGTTCTCTGCTTGGAGCTCGGCGGCAAGTTGGAGCGCGCGCAAGACAGCGAATACGGACCCGCTCAACTTGAGATCGTCGAGGATTGCCTCCTCTTCGACAAGGAAGAGCACGCCGTTTGGCGAGAGGGTGCAAGCGTTCCCGTTTGGATGAGCCACACGGACAAGATTGCAAGCCTTCCGACGGGTTTTCGCGTCAAGGCGCGCACTGCCAAAGCTCCTTACGCCGTCATCGCCGACGAGAAGAGAAGATTCTACGGGCTGCAATTCCATCCCGAAGTCTCGCACACGCAAGAAGGGGAGAGGTTGCTTGCCAACTTTGCGCGCAAGGTGTGCCGTTGCACAGGGGCGTGGCAGGCAGAGGAGGCGATTGCCCAAGCGGTCGCGGAGATTCGCTTGCAAGTCGGGGAGGGCAGGGTGTTGTGCGCCATTTCGGGCGGTGTCGATTCGACCGTGGCAGCGTTGCTGATTAAGCGGGCGATAGGCGAGCGTCTGCACGCCGTTTTCCTCGACAACGGACTGCTGCGCGCCGAAGAGGCTGTGGAGGTTGAATCTGCCTTGCGACCTTACTTCGCCAACAACCTGCTGTGTGCGGACGAAAGCGAGCGTTTCCTGCAAGCCCTGCGAGGCATCACGGATCCCGAAAAGAAACGCAAGACGATCGGCGCTCTGTTCGTGCAATGTTTTGAGAAGATCGCGCAACAGCTTGAGAAAGCTCACGGAAAGATAGAGTTTTTAGGACAAGGGACGCTCTATCCTGATGTGGTGGAATCGTTTCCTTCGCGCGACGCTTCCCAGTCGCAAACGATCAAGTCGCACCACAATGTCGGCGGCTTGCCTGAGCGTATGACCATGCGCCTCGTTGAGCCTCTACGTTTCCTGTTCAAGGACGAAGTGCGCGAGTTGGGCAAAAAACTTGGCGTTGCGCAAGACTTTTTGACAAGGCATCCCTTTCCCGGTCCTGGTCTCGCCGTGCGCCTGCCTGGCGAAGTGACGAAAGAACGTTGCGACCTCCTGCGTCGCATCGATCGCGTCTTCCTGCACGCCCTGAGACGCGAGGGTCTCTACGATGCGATTTGGCAAGCCTTCGCCGTACTGCTGCCTGTAACCCAGCGTCGGCGTGAAAGGAGACGGCGTAGCGTCCAAGCGTGCTGCGCGCCGTCGTTTCAGAGGACGGCATGACCGCCAAACCCTATCCCTTCACTCCTGATTTTCAGGCGAAGGTCGCGGCCTTGATCGTCAACGAAGTTCCGGGTGTCAACCGTGTCCTCTACGACTGCACGGGCAAACCGCCCGCCACGATAGAGTGGGAGTGAATTGCGATCGAGGTTGCGCGCGTCGTTGCTAGAAGCTCGACCCCGGCTCTTTCAAAAAAGCCTCTTCCTGCGGCGTGGAGACGCGTCCTAAGATGGCGTTGCGGTGAGGATAACGACCGAAGCGCTCGACGATGACACGGTGGCGATGCTCGAAGTCCAAGGTCATGGCGAAATGTTCGCCCTCTGTCGCCAAGGCTTCAAACAGAGGCAGGGAGGCATCGTGGATAGCAAGCGACTCGCTGTGCATGTAGGGCATATAGACAAACATGCGTTGCGAAGGCACAAGCGCTTTGTCCGCCGCCGTCGCCACCACCTCCTGCGCCAAGCACAGCGCCATGCCGTCTTGCGCGAAAGCTGTTGCGTGTCCGCGACAGATGTTGCGCGAGAACTGGTCTAACACGACGATTTCTGCCAAGCGTCCCGCCGCCGTCGTGCGCCAAGAAAACAGCTCGCCGCGCGAGGCTTGAGCGTGCACCGCGCCGAAACGCGCACGGATCGCCTCATCGCGTTCATCGTTCGCCTCGAAACGCTG
>JABAAD010000011.1:8064-12864 GCA_014238935.1 Alphaproteobacteria bacterium | reverse complement strand
ACGGCAGCTGGTGGCTCATCGACCACAAGACAGGCGCGCTGCCCTCCCGAAAAAGCTTGGAAAACTACGAACAGCCTCAACTCGTCCTCGGCGCGTGGCTCTTGCAGCAGGGCGCGTTCAAGGCAGACGGCATCACGCTCCAACCCACAACTCTGCCTACAACTTTGCCTACAACTCTGCCCACAATCCTGCCGCAATCCTGCTACTGGCGGTTTTCCGGCAGACGCGACGATAACCGCGTGCTTGTGATCGACGACAAGGTTTGGGCAAAAAAAGACGAGCAGAAAAGCTTCGAGACAGCGCAAAACTTTGCCGACGCATGCTTTGCGCGATACGAGGCGTTGTTGCAGCGTTTCGACCGAGAAGAGACGCCTTACCCCGCTCGCGCGCTTTCGCTGCCGCGCGCAAACTACGACCCCTACCGCCACCTTGCGCGCAGGCAAGCGTGGAGCTTCGATGCGGACTAACCTCTCCCCCCATCTCCCCCCTCCCGATGCCGAGCAAAAGCGCGCGCTCAAGGAGACGCACGCAAGCTTTTGGGTGACCGCCTCAGCAGGTAGCGGCAAGACGATGCTGCTGACGCAACGTTTTCTCGCGCTACTGCTCGATGGAGCAGCCCCACAGCGCATCCTCTGTCTCACCTACACGCGCGCGGCAGCAGCCGAGATGGCAACGCGCATTATGGACGCGCTGAAAAGCTGTGCGAAAGAACAAGAAGTCACCCGTCTCTACCACGCCTTCTTCGACCGAAAACCTAGCGACGACGAGCGCGCTCGCGCCATGACCCTGCATACGCGCAGCCTCGATTGCAAGGGGGGGTTGCGCGTGATGACCTTCCACGCCTTTTGTCAATCGATCCTCGGCAAGTTTCCGTTGGAAAGCGGAGTGCCGCCTCATTTCCGCCTCGTCGAGCAAGGACGCAAACAGCAGCTCGGCAGAGACGCCCTCTTCGCAACGACGACAACCCCGCAGCAGCTTTCGACCATCAACGACTTCATGGCGCTGGAGACATGCGCTGCCTGCATCAGCGACATCGCCGCACGCGCGCGCGCGCCGAAAGAGCTCGCGCACTCCATGGCTGTGGTCGAGCAACTCTTTCGCTTACGCTTGCCCGACAGGCAAACGACAAAGACAAATCCAAAGACAAAACCAAAAACAAACCCTTTGGCGCGAGAGGTCTTGGTGCGATTGGAGCAAACCCTCGAACAGCATCGAGAAGAACTGAAGAAGACCGACCTCAAGAAGTGGCAAAAACTCTCCGCTTGGCTGATAAGCGCAAAAGAAAGTGGTAGCGAAAATGGTGGCGAAGAAGAGTACCGCAGCCTGTTTCTCACGCAGCAAGGCTTGCTTTCCAAAAACTCCTTCTTGACAAAAGGCACGCTCGCCCTGCTGCCCGACGGCATGGAGCAAGCCTTGACGCACGAAGCCGAGAGGCTCGCCGTCGTGAAACGCGAAGAAGAGCAGCAACGCCTGCGCGCCATCAACCTCGCGCTTTATGCGCTCGCCGCAGAGAGCGCGAAAGCGTTAGAGGCGAGGCGACGACGACAAGCGGTTCTCGACTTCGACGACCTGATCGACAAGACGCAAGAGCTGCTCGCCTCGTCGCGCACTCCTTGGGTTCACTACAAGCTAGACGGCAGCTTCGACCATGTTCTCATCGACGAAGCGCAGGACACCAACCACGCCCAATGGAGCATCGTCGAACAGCTGACGGAGGAAATCTTCTCTAACCCTGCCCGCAACTCCTCCCCCAACTCTTCCCCCAACTCTTCCCCTTTGGCGAAAGCGGAACGCAAAGAGCGCTCGCTGTTTGTCGTGGGCGACGAGAAACAATCCATCTACAGTTTTCAAGGTGCCGACCTCCGACGCTTCACCGCCGCGCGCGAGCGATTTCGCCAACGCGCGAGCAACGCCAACATGCCCTTCCGCGAGTTGACCCTCTCGGGCTCTTATCGCAGCCTCGCGCCCGTGTTGGAGGCGGTCGACCAAACCTTCTCCACCCCGACGATGCTGGCAAGCCTGCAAGCCCTCGACACCACCCGCCCCGCGCTCGATGACAAAAGCACTCCGCGCCCCTTGCTCCACAGGGCGCACAGAAAAGAAAAAGGCGGCAGCGCCTCCTTGCATCTGCTCGCGCTCGACAAAGACACGAACCTCTCCGCAACAGAGGAGAAAACAGCGGAGAAAATGGCGGAAAAAGTGGCATGGGCTGATAGCATCGCCACCTTCACCGCCGAACGAGTTTTAGGCGAGAATGCCCCCCCCCTCTCGCACGGCGCAAAACCTCGCGCGGGCGATGTTTTGCTACTGCTGCCGCAGCGCACCCAGCTCATGCAGCCGCTGCTCGCCGCTTTTGCAAAGAAAAAACTGCCGTGCGAGGATATCGACAAGTTCGACCTCACCGCAACGCTACAAGCCGAAGACCTGTTGGCGTGGTTGCGCTTTCTCGTCCTGCCCGACGACGAGCTGAACCTCGCAAGCCTTCTGAAGACACCCTTCATCGCCCTTTCAGAAGAAGCGTTGCAAGCCCTCTGCCTCGCACGCTTGGAAAGAAACGAACATACGGCGCAACGACAAAGCCCGCAAAAACAGAATCTTTGGCACACGCTCCGCCTCAGCGACGAGCATGCGGAAGCGACAAGCTGGCTCAAGGATGCCTGCGCCAAAGCCGATCGACTCTCGCCCTTCGAAGCCTTGCGCTTTCTTTTGGAGCGTCCGTGTCCGCGCGCCAGCAGCGGCACGGCGGCGTTGCTTGCCGTTCATCGCAACTTGGATCCTGCCGAAAATTTATGCGAAGAAGCGCTCGTTTTTGCGCAAAGAACCACGCCGTCAACCTTGCCGCAGTTTCTCGAACACTTGGAGGGCGTTCAAATCCACATCAAGCGCGAGAGCATCACGCAACCCACCGACAAGATGCGCCTGATGACCATCCACGGTGCGAAAGGGCTGGAGTCGCCTATCGTCGTCTTGCCCCTCTTCTACCTCAAGAAGGCGCGCAGCGAAACCCTGATGCCGTGGCGCTTTGAGGTGCACGACAATCCGACCAGCCTTTACCTTCCCGCAGAGTCGCTCGCCATCTTGGAAGGCGACCCGCAACCCAATAGTTTAGGCAGCCGTCTGCGTCGCCAAAGAGAACAACAGAGAGAAGACTTGGAGAAAGAACAGCAGAGACTGCTCTATGTCGCCATGACACGCGCACGCGACCGCCTCGTGATGCTCGCCCCCGAAGAGGATGCCACCTCCCCCCACTACGCACAGACATGGAGCAAGCACCTCAAGCAGACCGCCCAAAAATACGAGTGGCAATACAAATGGCAAAGCCCGCAAAGCGACGCAGAGAAAACAGAGGAGGCAGAAAAAGCAGAGGAGGCAGAGACAAAAGAACCCGTCGCTCCTGTTGCTGCTCCGTCCTTTCTCTTCGTTGAGCCTGCCGCCGAAACACCCCTGCGCCAACCGCGCACAGCCTCACGGCGTGAGACGGAGTCACGCGGGAAGGGAAGAAACAAAACGCTCGACCACCGCCAGCGCGGCATCATCCTCCACAGCCTCGTACAAAAGCTCGTCGAAGAACGAGAGGGTGCGCGCGAAGAACGGGCGCGAAGGTTTTTGTCGCAAGCGTTGCAACCTTTCGCGCTGGAAGAAGAAGAGCGGCTCAGGCTTACCGACGACTGGATCGAAAAAACGCTGCGTCTGCAAGAACAGCCCCCCTTTTTCGTATCGGGACGCGTCCCCCTCTTCGAGGTCGAGCTTGCGGGCAACCTGCCGCAAGGCAGTTTCGTCGGGAGGGTCGACCTTCTTTTGGAGACTGGCACGACGCGTCTGTTTGGAGATCTGAAGACCGATACCGTCGTCCCGCAACAGCTGCCGCAAAACTACGCCTCGCAATTCGGTATTTATCGTGCGCTGCTGGAGGCGTTGCAGCCGAGAAAACGCGTCGAGGGCTATGCGCTGTGGTTTGAGACGGGCGAGATACGAAAACTCACCGAAGCCGACATGCCGCAACCCAAACTATAGATTTCGCACAATCTTTGCCACGACTTGAGACAAGTGCCTCCTTTTCCCTTGACGCAACAAGCAAGAAGGCGCAGCATTGCGGGAGTTAGCGGGCGACCTTGTCAAGCGCATCGTCGGCAACGCGAAAGAGAATTGAAGGAGGGTTTTATGGCTGTCATCCATGTCTCGGACAAAGATTTTGCAACGCAGGTGTTGCAATCGGACAAGCCCGTTTTGGTCGATTTTTGGGCGGAGTGGTGCACGCCGTGCAAGGCGATCGCGCCCGTGTTGGAGGAGATCGCCGTCGAACGCAGCGATTCGCTCACGATCGCCAAGCTCAACATCGACGAGAACCCCGACACGCCGCAACAATACAAGATCCGCGGCATTCCCACCCTGCTCCTCTTCAAGGGAGGAAAACGCATCGCGGTCAGCGTCGGAGCGCAGGGACGCCATGCGCTCGACAGCTGGCTGGAGGAAAATCTCGCCTGAGCGCAGAACGCGCGCAACATTTTTGTTTTGTTTTGTCTCGTTTCGTTTCATCCCGCTTTTGCAGAGACCACGAGCTTCACATATTGCAACGCTCACACATGGAAACGCTCATACATTGAAGCGCTCACACATTGAAACGAAAGAGGAACACATCCTCGTCCCGCACAACATAGCCTTTTCCTTCCTGTCGTACCTTGCCCGCCTCGCGCGCCTGCTCGAAGCTGCCGTGCTTGAGAAGCGTCTTCACCTCGATCGTCTCTGCGCAAATGAACCCTTTCTGAAAATCGGAGTGAATTTTTCCCGCCGCATCCAACG
>JABAAD010000011.1:0-8054 GCA_014238935.1 Alphaproteobacteria bacterium | reverse complement strand
GCGCAAATGAACCCCTTCTGAAAATCGGAGTGAATCTTGCCCGCCGCATCCAACGCCGTCTGCCCGCGCTTGAGCGTCCACGCACGCACCTCCTTTTTGCCCGCCGTGAAAAAGGTAACGAGCTCCAACATACGAAAGAGCGTAGCTGCCGCCCGCTCCAACCCGCTTGCACGCACCTGTTCGCCTAGCAGGCTTTTTCGTTCCTCCTCCTCCAGCACAGCGAGTTCCGCCTCCTCGATCGCCGAAAGCGTCAAGACCTCCGATCCGCCGCGCGATGCCTTCTGCTCGATCGCCTTGACAAAAACCTTCTCCTCCTCAACATCCGCGTCGCCGACATTGCACACATAAAGCATGGGCTTTGCGCTCAACAACCCCAACCCCCTGACGAAAGGAACATCGTCCGCATCCAGCGTCAAGTTGCGTGCGGGTTCTCCTTCGTTCAACAGCTCCGTGAGCTGCTTGAGAATCTCGTGCTGTCGCTTCTCCTCGCGCGAGAGAACTCCGCGCGCGCGCTTTGCTGCTTGCGCCAAAAGTCCTTCCAAACGCGCCAAATCGGCGAGCAGCAATTCGACCTCCAACAAGTCGGCGTCGCGCAACGCATCGGGAGATTGCTCGACATGCAAGACACGCGAAGAAGAAAAGCAGCGCACGAGGTGCAACAAAACATCGACCTCTCGAATATGGGAGAGGAACTTGTTTCCCAAGCCCTCGCCCTTGGAAGCGCCTCTGACCAACCCCGCGATGTCGACGATCTCGACAAAGTTAGGCACAGCCCTTTGCGGACGGATGCCCTCCACCAACTTCTCGAAAGCATTGTTGGGAACGGGAATGCGTCCTCGATTCGGCTCGATCGTGCAAAAAGGGTAGTTCTGCACATTCGCAGCCTCCAATGCCAGCAGCGCGTTGAACAGCGTCGACTTCCCTACATTCGGTAAGCCCACGATTCCGCAAGAACAACCCATAACGCGCGCCTCACTTAGCTAGAGCCGCTCGCCTGCAAGCGGCGCAAAACTTTCGACGAACCTGTCGAGTTCGCGCTGGCGATGACGCTTGCAACGTTCGGCATGCAGAATCGCTTTCAGCTGGGCGAAGGCTGTCTCCAACTCGCCGTTGACGACGGTGTAGTCGTAGTCCTTTGCGTGAGAAATCTCCTCGGCGACTTTTTTCATGCGCAAGGCGAGCGTAGAGGGATCGTCGCGGCGACGGCGGATAAGGCGTTCTTCCAACGCTTTAAACGAAGGCGGCAGCAAGAAAACGCTCACCACCGAGGAGCGCTCCATCTGCGCCTTGATTTGCTCGCTGCCCTGCCAGTCCACATCGAACAGCACATCTTGCCCCTGCTCCAACGCTTCGCTGACGGGGGCGTGCGGCGTTGCGTAGAGGTTGCCAAACACCTCCGCCCATTCAAGAAAGTCTCCGCGATTGCGATGCGCCTCGAAAGTTTTTGTGTCGAGGAAGTGGTAGTCTTGTCCGTCGACCTCGCCTTCGCTCTGCGGGCGCGTCGTACAGGACACCGACATCACCAACGAGGGGAGACAGTCTTTTGTCCGCGCTTGTTCGTCTGCAAGCAACTTGCGCGCGAGCGTCGTCTTCCCCGTTCCCGACGAGGAGGAGATAATCAACAAAAAACCACGACGGAAAAAATGAGGTTGCATCAACATATCCTTGTTTTAATTTTTTTACACAACTTCGATAATATGTTTCGCCAACCCCCAATCGAGCCTTCTGCGATACATACCATCCGCACGCAATCCTCGATAGGCGGTGAGAAAAATGTCGTGAGTTTTTTTGCGAAAATTATTAAAAACATCGTTAATTTTATTAAGAAATTTTTGTGTAACATCTTGATCGATATTAATAATTGTGATCGCTCGACTGCTAACGCCAATCTTATAACCTTGAACCTCTTCGGCACGACAGAAACGGATAGACGCTTCCTTCGTGTTATCCAACGCAAACAACCCTAGCTTGCCACGCGGATCGTTAAAACGCATAACCTTTTCCTTACCCAACAAAGGCAGGAAGTTTTGCAATTCTTTGTAACCACCCAAACAAGTGTCGTTGCGATAGAGTGCAAGATCGCGTCTCAAGTTAGATTTCGGAGAAAACATCGCCAAACCCACAGGATGCGCCGTCTCGTCAAACAACGCGCCTGTCAGCGAGACAAAGCTGTGCAGACGCTCACGAGACAGACGCAACGCGCGCG
This sequence comes from Alphaproteobacteria bacterium, assembly GCA_014238935.1. The sequence continues at coordinate 5,848 of JABAAD010000011.1, read as the reverse complement.
AAAGAACGGATGAAGGATTCAGGGATCAAGGCAGCCACATAGGCGCAGTTGTGCAAGCATCGCTCAAGCGCGTGCTTGTACAGGTCGTCGTACGCGCAGGCGGGAAAGGGCAGCCCGCGCAAACTCGCCGAGTTGCGCGCAAGCCACGGCGGATTGGTCACGCACACTTCGAAGCCTTGCGGAAAATTCTGTAAAGTGTCGCGCTTTTTCACCTCCGTTGCTGCTGGCGCGATGTCAAACGCGTTTGCTTCGCCCAACAAGCCTACGCTCTCCAGCTTTCGCAAAAGGTCTGCCTGCCCTGCGAAAGGCTCTAGCACACGGCTCTGCGGCAAGTCGGCTAGTCGCCCCCACGCCCGAAAAGCCTTCAGAGCGAAAGGATTGGCTTGCCCTGCCGTGTAGTAGCAACCCCGCGTGCGTTTCTCCTCGCAAGTTCGAGTGTTGCAAACCTGAGTGTTGGTCATCCTTGTGCCCTCTTGCCAAGTTATCCCCAAATGATTCTAGTGTTATTTCAGAGTTATACTAGAGTTATACTAGAGTTATCCCCAGTTTATCCACAGAGTTGTTCTCATAGTTATCCCCAATTTATCCTCAATGTGTTCATGCTTTTTTAATTTTAGCGGCGAAGAATCCGTCCATGCCTCCCATGTCTTTTTCGAAGAAGGGCAAAGTACGCAAGAATCCCTCTTTGGTGATGAAGTGCTCGCGTCCGAAGACCTCCTCTATCGAGAAAGGCAACAGCTCCGCCCCCGCCAAGTTCGGCATACAACGTTCCACGACCGCCTCGCCCTCCTCGCGTTGCAACGAACAACAAGCATAGACCAGCAAGCCTCCGCTTGCAACCGAACGCCACGCCGCTTTCAACAATCGGCATTGCAAGGCTTGCAACCTTTTGACTTCGCCCTGCGACTTCAAGTGCAAGATGTCAGGATGACGGCGGATCGTCCCCGTGCCGGAACAAGGCGCGTCCAACATCACTCCTTCGTAGAGCTTCTTTTCGGAAAAATCTTCCAAATCGACCAAGATCGAACGCGTTTTTTCGGCAAACCCCGTGCGCTCCAAGTTCTCCTGTAGCGTCTTCAGGCGCTCGTGAGAATAGTCGAGCGCGGTCACGCGCGCTCCCGCTGCGGCGAGTTGACAAGTCTTTCCGCCCGGCGCGGCGCAAAGGTCCAGTATCTCGGTGTTTTCGACATTTTTGAAAGCTCGCACCGGCAATGCCGCTGCCGGATCCTGTACCCACCACGCGCCCTCTGCGAAACCTTCGATCTCGCGCACGCGTGCTCCTTCCGAGAGGACTAAGGAGTTTCCGAAGATCTGCCTTGCCTGCAAACGTTCCTGCCATTGGGCTGGATCGTCCTTGACGCTGACGGCGAGTAGCGGCGAGAGCATGTGTTGTTCGGCGATGTCGTCGCGCGCCTGTTCTCCGAACAACTGCCCCCAGCTCTGCCATAGCCAGTGGGGTGTGGAGAGTCGCAAATGCTTCTGTCGGTCGGGCAGCAAGGTCTGCTTGCGCCGTGCCATATTGCGCAGCAAGGCGTTGACGAGCGAACAATAACGTCCTCCGCCGAGCGTCTCGACCATCGAGACTGCGTTGGAGACGACCGCATAATCCTTTGTCTCCAACAGCAACAGCTGCGCTGCTGCCAAACGCATGACCATGCGCAAGCGTACTGTGTCGGGACCTGCGAGCGGACGAGCGAGCAAGAGGTCGATGACCTCGTCGAGCGCTCCCAAGTTTCTGAGGACGCTGTTCGTCAGCAGATGAGCAAAGGCGCGCTCGCGCGGCTCGAGAAGGTTCATACTCCTGTTGTCGGCGAAAGCCTGATGCAAGGGCTTGCGCTTCAACAACACGCTGTTGAGGCAGTGAAAGGCTGCGGTGCGCGCGTTCGACAGGCGTTCAGCCACGAGCTTGCACCCTGTCCGATACTTGACGGAACTTGTCCTTTTTCCCCCGCGCGCGGTCTCTAGAAGGGGAGGAGCACATCGGCGATTTGCGTTCCAATCTTAGGTTGCTGCAATTTGCTGAGCGTACCGCGTCCGCCGTATGCGACGCGCGCCTCGGCGATTTTGTCGAAGGCGATCGTGTTGTTGTTTGCAATGTCCTGCGGACGCAGGACGCCCGCTACATGCAAGACGCGCACCTCCAGATTGACGCGCAACTCCTGCCTTCCGTAGACGACGAGATTGCCGTTTGGCAGCGTCTGCGTCACGACGGCTGCGACGCGCATCGTGATTCGCTCGTCGCGCGAGATCGTGCCTGATCCTTGCGTCGAGCTTTGCGAGGCACCGTCGAAAAGATCGTTCAGCGGCGGCGCCAAAGGAAAGAAGGTGCGCACCGTAGAATCGATCGCTCCCAATGCACCGTTCTGCGTCTCTTTGCTGCTGGCACGCGAACGTTGCGTCGCGTTGTTCAGCTCTGCCGAATCTTGCACATCGATCAACACCGTAACGATGTCGCCGACCCTTGTCGCACGCAAGTCCTTGAAGAAGGCGCGCGAGCCCGCTCGCCACAGCGAGTTCGGATTGCGCTGCAATCTCTGCGGCGCCGGCATTGGCATCTCCACCTTGCGATAGTTCTTGTGCGTCGTCGGATCTTGGACGGGCGAAAGCGGCGGCGTTTCGCCTACGCGTGCCAGCCCTGCGCAACCGCCTTGCGCGACAACGCTTACGAGAACAATTCCAAGCCAAAGACGCGACATCTTATTGTCGAGTCCTTCTCGACAAAGGTTCGTTCAACAAGCTGTCGTAGCGGCGTTGCCTGTTGGCTCGAAAAGGATTTTCTGCGACGAAGTTTTGTTCTTTTTTTGTTCGTTGCTGCGATCCCTCCTTGCGCTCGAAGTTTTCCTGCTCGTCTGCTCTGGCATCAATGCTTGCATAGGAGATCACGCTTGCGTGTCCTGCGCCGTCGACGGTCGCCAAGAACTCCCGTCCGCTGAATCTGTTTCTCAAGCGCACTGTTTCTCCGTGTGCGCCGTTGTCTAATGCGAGCGCTTGCAAGACGACTCGAACTCCTTCGTGTTCGTATGCTACCCGCACTGTGGAGCGTCGTTTGACGAGCCTTGCGGGTCGCAAATCCTGCGTGCGCAAGACTTCGCCCGCTTTGCGTCGAAAGCGTATTTCCATCCCGAGCGCTTGGCGTGTGTCGGTGATTGCGGATCGCAGTTTTCTGCTTTTCGGCAATTCGATCGTCTTCAGGTCTGCACGCGAAATGCGCGTTCCGTAGAGTAGCGTGCGCCGTGCGGCGATCACGCGCACATAGGGTGTCGCCTCGCCGGAAAGGGAGATGAGGCGTTGGGGTGGTGCGTTGTAGTTTTCGCTGTCGTTTTTTTCGAAAGGATAGGATTTTTCGATGGTGACCTGCGCCGAGAATCGCCTGCTCGCCTCGTCCCAAAAGACGGAGCGCACAGCGATTCGCCCTTTATTGGGAAAGTCTGCGGGCAGAGTGAGACGCAGCCTTCCCGTCTCGTAGCGTCCGCTCCATGCTTGCTTGCGTATCGCTTTCAACAGCAGCGTTTTGACCTCGTTTTTCGACTCGAAGCGCGTTCCTGCGTCGGTGGCGAAGTTTTTCTCTGCGGCGGCGGCGTTGAACAGAGCCGCTACGAGCAGCGCGAGAAAGAGCGTCATGCAACAGACGATCAAGATTTTTTCGCAGAACCTTCCGATTCTTTGCCCGATCTTCTGCCTCGACGAAGTATTGCGCTTGAGGGAGGCGTTGCGATCGTTTTGCGAAAGCAGCGGAGGTAGCGGAGTATGCAAGGGTTTCATCGAAGGTTTGCGTCAGTTTGCGTTATCGGATGTTCGTTGTGGTTGCGGAGATTTGGTCTGCGGTCTCGATGACCTTAGAGTTCATTTCGTATGCGCGTTGAGCGGAGATCATGGCGGTTAGTTCTTCGACGGCTTCGACATTTGCCGCTTCGAGGTATCCTTGCAGCAGTGTTCCGTATCCTGCGGCGCCTGGCGTGTTGACATTCGGCACGCCTGATGCGGGCGTTTGTGCGTATAGGTTGTCGCCCAAAGCTTCGAGTCCCGCTTCGTTGGGAAATGTTGCCAAGTCCATCTGTCCTAAGAATCGTGGCTGCACTTCGCCCTCGATGCTTGCGTAGACTTGTCCGTTGCGATTGATCGTGATGTCGACGGCATCCTCCGGCACGGAGATGGCGGGCAAGAGCGGATAGCCGTCGACGGTGACGAACGTTCCTTCTGCGCTCAGCTGCAAAGAGCCCGAGCGCGTGTAGACCTCGGTGCCGTTGGGGTGGTCGACGCGAAAATAGCCTCGCCCGCTGATCGCCAAGTCGAGCGCGTTGTTGGTGGTGACCAAATTGCCTTGGTTGTGAATACGATAGACGCCTGAGATGCGCGTGCCTAGCCCGAGCTGGACGCCTACGGGAACGATCGTGTCCTCATCCGAGGAGACCGATCCTACTTGTCGAATGTTTTGGTAGATCAGATCCTGAAAGACGGGACGGCTCTTCTTGAAGGCGGTCGTGTTTAAGTTGGCGATATTGTTCGCCGTCGTCTCGACGAGAAACTGCTGGGCAAGCATTCCCGAAGCTCCGACATGCAAGGCACTCATCATTGTTCTTCTCCTGTTCGCTAGGGTCGTGTCAAGGTTCGGATCGCCTCTTGGGCGCGTCGGTCTTCCAAGTCGAGGTAGGTTGCCATCTGTCGATAGCTGCGCTCGACATCGATCAGCTGCACGAGTTCGCGCACGGGCTCGACATTGGAAAGTTCGCGTGCACCTTGCAGGATCTTCGTCTGCTCGGCGAAGATGCGCGCTTGCTCGTCGCTTGCTCGGTAGTAGAGGCTGTCGAGTTTTTCCAACTCGGCATCGTCGTCGAACTCGACGACCGCTATCTGTGTGATACGGTCGTTGTCGGCATAGACGACACCTTCAGGAGATATAGAGACGCTCTCCCACCCCTCAGGCAGAGCGATCTGCTGCCCGCCTCGATCCAAAATCAGATTGCCGTCGGGCAGTGCCAGTCGGTTTTCGCTGTCGACAATCAAGGTGCCTGAGCGGGTATAGAGCACGCCCTGCGCTGCCGCTACCGAGAACCAGCCCTTGCCGCGCAAGGCGACATCCAACGGGTCGCGCGTGATTTGCAACGCTCCCTCCTTCGGATCGCGTGAAATGTTCACAGCCTCGTTGAAGGCAAGGTTGCCGCTCGACCTTGTCGCCTGCGTGCGCACCAGCAAGTCGTGAAACGCCATACGATCGGCGCGATAGGCACCCGTGTTGCTGTTCGCCAAGTTGTTTGCAACCATGTCCAGCTGCTGGCGCAATCCGAGCTGACGCGACAAGCCTATGTAAAGTCCGTTCTCCATGATGGGTCTCTCTTTGGAGGGGTTGTTTCTGATTTGTTTGCCGTTGTGCGAGAGTCTTCGAAGCAAGACTTGTGCCAAACAGGGTGGAGGGAGGGCGACTTGCCTTTGGCGGAAGGTACGCAAAAATCTGTGGATAAAATGCCTTGTTCCGTGTTTTTCGGCAAAAAGCGCTTGCTTTTTGCGAAAAAAAGAACAGGATAGAAAGTGAATGAGTCTAGAGTCAAAGCTCAAAAGTCAACTCTTCCTTCAAAATGAAAAAAAAGAAAAAAGAAAGAAAGAAAGAAAGAGTTCGCTCTGAAGAGCTTGGAGGATCGAGCTTCTTGGCATCCAGTTTTAGGCAAGCGTTTTTGCTACGATGTGTCACGACACTCGGCATCAAAGTTGCTTGAAATTGACAAGGACGGACGATACGGGCAGATTGCCCGTAGAATCAAGTAGAATCAGAAGAGTCAACTCAAGATTAACCCAAGATTAACCCAAGATTAACCTTAAGAGCGTTTCCAAGTATTTCCTCAAGAATTTCTCA
>JABAAD010000110.1:784-2301 GCA_014238935.1 Alphaproteobacteria bacterium | reverse complement strand
ACGATCGCCCATAGACTAACGACCATTCAAAACGCCGACTGCATCTATGTGTTGGAGCGCGGCGCGTGTCGAGAGGTCGGCAGCCATCGACATCTCTTGCAAAAAGGCGGTAAGTACGCTCAATTGTGGAATCGAATGGCGAGCGGAGAAGAAGGAGAGGTTGTCTCGAGCGATGGCTGAAAAAAATTCGAAAAAAAAATCGATACGATCTGCGTCTCGTTTGCTCTCTCGCTTGCCCACCTTCCTCCCTCGAAGGACGCTGGGGCGATGCGTGCTGTTGTGCTTGTGTCTTTTGCTCCCCTCTCACTTCGCCCTCGCCTTTGCTCCTCCGTTGCCCCCTGCCGCCTCGCAGGTCGATGGATATGTCGCGGGCTCTGTTGTTGGGTCGCCTTTGCCGATCGCGCAGGGCTTTGTTCAGAAGGACGCGCCGAAGCAAGATCAGGACACCCGTAGCGGACAGGGTGACAAGAAGCAGAGGGCTGCTCGTTTCGAGGGTCAAAGTCTAAGGTGGCGTTTTTTTGAGTCGTTGCGAAATTTTTCTCTGTCGGCATCGTTACGCTCAGCTCAAAGATCGCTCGTTCGCACCCTGTGGCTGTGGCAAACACCCTCCGATACCGTATCAGGCAGCTATCTCGCTTTGGGCTACGCGGAAGCCCAGCAGGCGTTTCCTCACGCCTCGTCGATAGCCGATCGACTCGCAGCTCGATTGCCGACGCGCGAGGTGTGGGAACGTACTTTCTTGGCGCATGTGCGCGCGGGAAAAATGGAAAAGGCACTCTCGATCGCCGAGCGTTTGCAAAACCAAAAGGACGGCGTCGGCTTCTTGGCGCGTTTTCTGCTCGCCTCCGAGGCGCTTAAGGACGGAAAGGTCGCGCGCGCTCGTACGTTCGTCGGCGACTTGTCGGGATTCGGCGATTTCGCTCGCTACGGAGCGCCGACATACCGCTTTTGGCTCTCCTTCGCCCAAGGCGACGCACGCGGAGAACAGGCGGCGTTGCAGGAGGTGGAGCGCGAGTCGATGGAGGACTTCGCACGCTTGTTGCGTATCTACGCTGCCTTCGCGCGTGGCGAGTTTCGAATAACCCAGCAGCTGTTGCGCGAAACGGAAGCCTCTTCGAACGATCTGTCGTTGCTGTGGGTTCAAGCCTTGCACCATGCGCGTAGCGAGCAAGAGCGGGGAAAGCAAACGGCGTTGGCGTTGTTGGATCCCGTCAAGACGCAACTGCGCGTGCAGGTGCTCTTCTTGGACGAGCTGGCGCGACGCATCGAGGGCGACGAGACGCAGGAGCTAGTTCCCGCCGCGCGTGGCGAAGGGGCAGACGAGTGGGCGTTGTTCTTTCTCGCGCGCTCGCTCGCAGACTTGGCGATGCGAGAGGCTAACCCGACCGCAAAACTTCTGTTCGCACGCTTGGCAACAGAAACCGATCCGTCCTCGTCCTTCGCGCGCCTCGTCTTGAGCGACGCTCTTTTCGACTATCGTCAGGACGAGGAAGCCTTGTCCGTAGCACAGCAGATCC
>JABAAD010000110.1:0-776 GCA_014238935.1 Alphaproteobacteria bacterium | reverse complement strand
ACGCTCTTTTCGACTATCGTCAGGACGAGGAAGCCTTGTCCGTAGCACAGCAGATCCCTCCTCGTTCGCTGTTCTATCGCCAGAGCGTCTACTTGCGCGCAGAAATCTTGCGGCGGCAAGATCACAATAAGCAAGAGCGTCTCGAAGAATCTTTGGCGCTCTTGAAAAGCCTCCAAGAACTGCGGGAAGACGATCTGTTCGCGTGGTGGCAGGCAGGATCTTTTCTGCGCGTCGCAGAACAACCCGAAAAAGCTTTGCTCCATTTCGACAAGGCGGTCGATCTGTATTTGGCGCGCGCAGAACGCCTCGCACCAGAGGTACGCTCTTCGGCGTGGCGTCTGTACTACGAACGCGGAATCGCCTTCGAACGCGCAGGGCGCTGGGACAAGGCAGAACAAGATTTTCAAACATCGTTGCAACTCTCGCCCGAACAGCCCATGGTCATGAACTACCTTGCTTACACTTGGCTCGATTTGGAAAAAAACGAGCATTATCAAAAAGCCTTGTCGATGTTGCAACGCGCCGTCGAACTACGAGACAAAAGCGGTGCGGTGATCGATTCGCTGGGATGGGCGTACTATCGACTCAAGGCGTACGACGATGCCTTGCAAACTTTGGAGCAAGCCATAGCCCTCGCTCCTGAAGATCCGACGATCAACGACCATTTGGGCGATGTCTATTGGCGAGTGGGAAGGCTGCTGGAGGCGCGCTATCAGTGGTCGCGCGTGCTCGCCTTCGAGGCGGAGGACAAAAAACTGCGCAAACGCGTACAGAAA
>JABAAD010000109.1 GCA_014238935.1 Alphaproteobacteria bacterium | reverse complement strand
TGCCCAAGCCCTGCGGATACTGCTCCGAGACCAGCACCGGCACCTCGAAAAGAGGCATTGCTTTCAATAGCCGAACATTGCACGCAAGCATCTCCTCGCACCCCGCCATCGCAGGCAACAGCTTCTCCTGCACATCGACCAACAGGAACTGGCTGTCCTGCGGGCGTAAGCGTTGTAAAGCTATCTCCATGGCGGTCGAAGCGGTCATGCACAGGCCTCGTTGCGAGTGCTGTTTTTGCGCGTTATGGCATCAGCAGGATATGAGGCGCGCTCAAAGCACCGCGTCGTAAAAGAAGCGGCGTGATGTGGCGGACAGATGTTTCTTGTGCGTTCAACGGCAAGAGTTTCAAGAAGCTCGTTTGCGCTTGCACCGAGACAGCATGTTTCAGCACGCGTCGTAGCCGAAAAGACCAGGACTCGCGCGGATAGGGCAGGAAGAGGATACTTTCTTGCGGAAGTTGAAGACGCTCTGCGATCCATGCTTTCGCTTCGGTGAATCCGCCGATAGCATCTGCCAGCTCGTTGGCGACGGCTTGCTCTCCCAGCCAGACGCGTCCTCCTGCCAAAGCCTCGACGCGCGAGCTGTCGAGATCGCGCGCGGAGGCGACTTTTCCTGTGAAGTCAGCGTAGATGGCATCCAACGCGCCGCCGAGCGCGGTCAGGTCGTCTTCGGTGTAGCTGTCGATCAATGAGTGCATCGTGCTCTCTCCTCCGCTTTGCACGACGCTCCAGTCGACACCCCAGCGTTCCCAAAAGTCTCGCGTTGCGATCTTGCCTGCGAACACGCCGATCGACCCTGTTATTGTCAGGGGTTGCGCGAAGACGCGCTCTCCCGCCATAGCGATGAAGTATCCTCCTGACGCAGCGATGTCGCCCATCACCACGGCGACGGGTTTCTTCTTACGCAGGCGCATCATCTCGTGGTAAATCAGGTCGGAGGCGATATAGTCTCCGCCAGGGCTGTCGATGTGCAGCACGACGGCGTGAATACTCTCGTCTCGCGCGAGCCTTCGCAACAGGCGCGTTGCGCGCCGTGCCGAGATCGTTTGACCGTCCTCCCATTCTCCTTGCGGCAGCTCGCGCGCGATCTGTCCGCGCCAGCTCAATAGCGCCACGCGAGCTCTTTTCTTGCTGTCTTGCTCCATCGACTCTGCCGACATTTCTTCCGACATTTCTTCCGACATTTCTTCCGAGTCCTCTTCGTCAACCTCTGCTTGTGAGGGATCGTCCTCGACTTCTGCCTTGTCGGACGGAGACTCCTCGTCGCCTTCTTTCGTAGATTTTTCTTTGGTTTCTTTTTTCGCTTCTTTTTTTGTTTGGCGCGTGTCTTCGAAGAACTGTCCCAAACGATGGTAGGAGGCGTAGGCGATCAAGGGAATGGCGTTGGAGGCGGCACGCGCCGTTTCTTCTTTGTCGTCTTTCGACAAAGTGTTCGTCTTCAGGGTGTTTTGGAAGTCCTTCCAAAACTTGTCGGCGTAAGCGATGCGATCGACGAGCCCTCTGATTTGAGCGTCCGAGGCGCTGATGTAGGGGGAGGCGAGTGCACGCGCGACGATTTCGCTGTCGAGCCTTCGCGTGCGTTCGACTTCTTTGCTCCATCGCCGTGCGACTCCGTCTGCCATGCCTTGCAGGTTTTCCTCGACCTCTTCGCTGACGCTGCTGTTGAGAAATTGTTGAGGAAAGCCCTTGTAAGCTTCGCGTGCTTCGAATTCGGGCGTGATTTGCAGCTTGTCGAGCGCGTTGCGGAAGTAAGGCACTTCGATTCTGACACCGCCGAATCCGAGGCTGCCGCCGGGTGCTAGCGAGATCGAATCGAACGAGCTGGCGAGGTAGTAGCTTTTCATTCCCGATCCTGCGCCGATTCCTCCCATGTCGGTTGCATAGACCCAAGCGATTTTGCCTTGCGCACGGAATTGCTCGATGGCTTTCCGCAGTTCTTCTACGCCCGCGACGCCCAATTGTGTCATGGCGCTGCTGCTGGTTGTCACGGCGATGGCGGAGATGTTGTCGTCCTTTGCGGCGTGTTCGATCGTCTCGAGCAGGGTGATTCGGCTGAGGCTACCTCGTTTGTCGAGGAGGGAGAGGAACGACGAGGAAGTTACCCATTGGCTCGAAAGTTGGGTGAGGTCGAGCTTCAGGTATCCTTTGTCGTCGAGGGAGAACTTGCGGTATTTTGCTTCGGATGTGTGCTTGTCGCCGAATTGGAATCGGAATTGTCCTTGTTGTTGCCATGCGGCGCGCTCGATTTTTTCTCCCGCGATCCAGTAGCCGATGAGCCCGACGAGAACGAGGGAGAGAATGAC
>JABAAD010000108.1 GCA_014238935.1 Alphaproteobacteria bacterium | reverse complement strand
ACGCAAGTCGTAACAAACACTCATCCCCAACTTTCCCCACGGCAAGGTAGCCAAGACAGCTTTTTCGCCCGCTTGAAAATGATCGGATTCACGGTAAGATTCGCCACCTCCCAAGTCGACATCGAAAAGATGAATCTTGTCGTAACGCGCCACCTCCTCACCCTCAGGCGAAAACAACAGGCTGCGATTGACAAGCTTGCCCGCACGAGAATCGTGACGAAAAACTAGCGACCCAGCATGCAGCCACACCCCGTGCTGCTTGGCAAGATTTGCCAAGAACGCTACTTCCGAAGAAGCCTCCTCCGTGCGCGCCCTCTCCTCACCGAGTTGCGCGTAAGCCCTCTCCCCGTCTTGCTGCATGAGGTTGCAACACTCCGGCAGGAAGACGCACTCCGCCTCCTCGGCTTTGGCACGCGCGAGAGCTTCGGCGATGGCAACCTTGTTGCGCTCGATGGATGTTGTGCTGGACATCTGCACGCAAGCACAGCGCAGCGTCTTCTGCGACATCATGTTCAAATCTGTTCAAACCAGAAAGAGCAAAGAGAGCGTTCAAGGTAACAAGATTGCTTTTTCTTTGCAAAATTTTACCGACAACAAGCCCCTAAAAGGTAGGAGCGTTTTTGCGTTCGGAACAGTTTTTTCGGAGCGGCAGGATTTGAACCTGCGACCCCTCGGCCCCCAGCCGAGTGCTCTACCGAACTGAGCCACGCTCCGTCTCTGCGTTCGATACGCCAACCTAGCACAGGTTTTCTTTTGTTGCGCGCGTATGTTCAGGGAAAGAACTCCTTCTGCGTCGAGGGTAGCGTTTTGTCGCCGCGCTGCGTGATTTCTCTAATCTCGTAGATGCGTTGCACCTCCCCGTCGGCGCGCAATCGGAATCGTCCCGCCGCCGCCGTGAATCCCTTTTCGCGTTCCAACCCCTCGCGCGACACATAACCCTTCTGCGCGCCCAGCATTGCCGCTGTTTTTGTTGCGTCGTAGGCAAGCACCGTCAGGGTGTGGACGGCAGATTTGCTACCCGTATAATTTTGGAAGCGTTTTTCAAATTCCTCCAAGTTTTCGCGTTCGAGAAAGACGAATCTGCTGCCTCTGAGTTGTGGCTCCTGCCACAGATTGCGCATCCGTCCCCAAGGCGCGAGTCCGTAGATACTGACTCTGTAGGCGTCGATGTCGTAGAGCGCGAGGTAGGAGGAGACGACTTGCAACGCCTCCTGCCGCGCTTCGGGCAGCAGCAGAATGTCGAAAGGGGGTGGTCCGTAGGTATCCTGCTTTTCGAGTTTTTTCATCTCTTCGTCGATCTCCTGCCCTGTCGATGAGCTTTGTGGCAGCTGCGCGCGCAGGCGTCGGCGCTGCTTTCTGTATTGTGCCAAAGCGAGCATGCGGTAGTCGAAGTCGGCGATGTTGCGGATCTGCCCGTCGAGCGTGTCGTAGTCGAGCGAGCTGTCGAGAAAATCGACGCGCTCAGGAGCCAACCCTCTTCTTCTGAGATAGAAGTTGCTCTCGCGCGCGACGAACCTGCCGTAGCTGTTCTGCGGCACGAGGACGGCGATTCGTGTTCCCCATCGAGCTTCGATGCCTCTGTGCCTTTTGTTTTCTTCGTCGAAGAAAGCTTGTGGCGGTCGTAGCAAGCCGTCTTTGAGCGCGACGGCGGTCTGCTCTCTGACCGAAAGCCCGAAGCGATAGACGAATTTTCCTTTCACCTTCTCGTCGTTGGAAAAGGTGAGCAACGGTTTTCTCGCCCTGTCGGCAGCGGCGGCGATGGGAAGGCTTTGGGCGGCGAAGACGGGTCCGATGAGAATATCCGCCTGCGCCGACAAAAGCTGGGTTGCCGAGCGTTGTGCGCGTCCCGGACTTTCACCCGAATCGCGCACGACGAGTTTGACGCGTGCAAAGCGATCTTCTTCCGCCAATGCCAAGCGAGCCGCCTGCTCCATGCTTTTCGCCAATGCGGGAAAGCGCGTTTGCGGCAACAGCAAGCCCACGACCAGCCTTCCGTCGCGCTTGTAGGAGACGGATCTTCTGGCGCGCAGAATCTGTGCCAACGCCTCCCTGCGATCGTCGGGGGCAATGCTCGTATATTCCTTGCTCCCGCGCGTTGCCCTATCGTTGCTTTTATCCAAGAAGCGCGCCAGCGGGGGTTCGGACGGCGGCGCAGACGAGGGTTCCAACAGCAACAAGACGGGCTCTCGAGGCAAAAGCGACGGAGACGGAGACGATCTATCTATCCCCGTTTCTCGCGCGGCGCACGACGACAAAAGAAAGATCGACAGAAGAACAACAAGGCGCATCGACACAAATCCTCCGCAAACTTTCTCGAAACAAGCTTGCACTCTAGCATGCCTCTCTTCGTGTAGAATAACCCCATCTTGTCGAACAACAGCACGACCGCAAAAACTCCTTCG
>JABAAD010000107.1 GCA_014238935.1 Alphaproteobacteria bacterium | reverse complement strand
AAAGATTTTCCACGACGGCGTTCGATCTCACGATCCACCTCGTCTAAGGCATCGCGGATCGTAAGCTTTCCCTTGCGTTTTTCGAAAGCGGGTTTGACCTTCTTCAATGTGTTCTTGTTGCTACTCGTACGCTTCACAGCCTCGCGCACCCTTGTCGTCGGCACCCTCGCTTTTCCTCCACCCCCCTTCGCCTTGTTCTGCGTTCGCGCTGCTCCCTCGCGCGGAGGACGCGAGGAACGCGGTGCACGCGGCCCATCTTGCCGTTCTTTTTGCACCTTCTCCTCAGCGTTGCGCAACTCCGATTCGCGCGGCGGCGACGAGGTTTGCCCAGCAACAACCCTTTCCGTCGCAGCTTGTGCGCGATCGAAGCCCGTAGGCGAATCTCCCCCTTGCTCACGAGCACGCTCGCCCTGCTCTCTGCCCCTGCTGTCGCCCGCACTGCCAGATAGCTCGTCGCGCGCAGCCCCTCCTTTGCGAATGCGACGCTCGACTTGAACGGTGCGCGTGCGGCGATTGGAAAAACTCTGTTTGACTTGTCCCGTCTCGAAATTGCGTCCGCTGCGCCGTCCCGAACCTGAGCCTGAGCCTGAGCCTCTGTTGTCTGACATGCCTGTGCCTCCTTTGTTATGCTGCTGCGTTATGATTTTTGCGTTGACGAAAAGTGATCGGTCGTCGAAGAGGGAAAGGGTTTGCAATCCTCCGTCGATTCGCATTCGAGAATTTGCAAGAGTCTTTCGAATCGATCGATCTCTTGCAACAAGCGCTCGACGAGCCCCGTAGCCCCGCTCTCCTTCTTGCCTCCCACGCCGACATAGACAGCGTCTTCGCGCGCGAACACGCGTCCCAAGTCGATCGTCGAAAAACGTGCGCAGCACACGGGTGCGTCAAAACGCCTGTCCGCCTTGAGAATTTTTCGCCGCTCTTCGAGCGAGGATTTTGGCGTTGTGATCAAAGCTTTCAAGCATCCCGCGTGCGCCATATCGATACAGCGCCTTGCTCCTGCCACCGCCACTCCGGCGCGTCGCGCAAGTGCGACGAATGCAAGGCAGCGTTGTTCGAGGACGAGGGCGCAGGAACGAAGGAACTCTTCCGCCGTCGCAGCTCCCTTTTCATCGCCCCGCCCCTGCCCGTTTTTCGAGGCTTGTCTTGCGATCAGCTTTCGTGTTCCGCCCAGCAGCGTATCCTTTTCCAGAGCCAGCCACCACCCCCGCCCTGGCAGTTTCTCGGCGGCATCCCAACAAAGCCGCTGCTCTGCGTCGTAGACGAAGCGCAAAAGGTCGTGTCGGGCACGCGTCTCGCGCGAGACGAAACAACGTCGACGGCGGACACAAGCCCCGCCATCAGCTCTGTCGCGGCTCTGTAGCAAGTGATTCGTCATGACCTTCGCGGGAGACCGCGCCCGTTGCAACGGACAAGGCATCCTCCTCTTGCGTTTGTTCTTTTTGCGTTTGTTCTTCTTGCGTTTGTTCTTCTTGCGTTTGTTCTTCTTGCTTCGGCGCCAAATCCTCCTGCGTTATCCATCCCAACGCCAACCTCGCCTGCAGGATCGTGTTGCCGACGGCATCGGCTTGCATTTCCTCGTCTTTCCACGCTCCCTCCTCTGCGTCCAACAAATCTTCGGGTGTCTGTCCTGCGAAGTCGTCGAGCGTGCGAATGCCCGCCTCCGCCAGTTTGACAACCCTCGTCAAGTTTAGGTGGGCGAACTCGATCAGCTGCTTTTCGACTTGCAGCTCTTTGAGACGTTTTTTCTGCTCCTTCGTGCGTTTTTCGACGAACTTCTGAGCGCGGCTTTGCAGCTCGTTCGCTAGCGTCTCGTCGAATCCATCGATTGCGGTCAGCTCTTCGACGACCACCTCCGCCACCTCGTCGATGGTGGTAAAGCCCTCTGTTATCAGCAGGCGCGCGATCACATCGTCGACATCGAGCGCCGAGACAAACATGTCGCGTCGTTTCAAGAACTCCTGTTCGCGCCGCTCCGAATCTTGGCTTTCGCTCAAAAGATCGATGTCGTACTCGGTGAGTTGCGATGCCAAGCGTACATTCTGTCCCCTGCGTCCGATGGCTTGCGACAACTGGTCCTCCTCGACGATGACCTCGATCTTCCTTTTCTCCTCGTCGAGCACGACCTTCGTGACCTCGGCGGGCGCAAGAGCGTTGACGACATAGGTTGCGATGTCCTCAGAGAAGGGAACGATATCGACCTTTTCGCCTTGCAACTCACTGACAACCGCCTGCACGCGACTGCCGCGCATGCCGACGCAAGCACCGACGGGGTCGATGGACGAGTCCTTAGAGAGGACACCGACCTTAGCGCGCGATCCCGGATCGCGTGCGCAACCCCTGATCTCGACGACACCGTCATAGACCTCCGGCACCTCCTGACGGAAGAGCAACACCATCAGCTGCGGATGGGTGCGCGAGAGGAAAATCTGCGGCCCTCTGTTGTCGCGCCTGACC
>JABAAD010000106.1 GCA_014238935.1 Alphaproteobacteria bacterium | reverse complement strand
TGCAACGCCGACAAGATGTTGCGCGATGGATCCGTCGACTCCAAAGCCTCACGAGGATCCAAGACGAAAGTGCCTGTCGCTATCGTGACGCTGTGGATGCCGTTGATCACATCGGGAGAAAACTCGATTGCGGATCGAAACAAATTGCTCGCCGAAATGCCGTTTGCGACGAACAAATCGCGGCGCGCCAAGTTGTCTAGTTCTGGCTGTGTTGCCCCTTCGTTTCTCAACTGCTGGACGCGAGCCAAGTGAAAAGCGTCGTTCAACGAGCTTGTCTGCGCTGTGGTCGCCGTGCCTTGACTGCTACCCGCGACGAATGCACGCGCCAAGCTTTCCAGCTGGTCTTCGTATTTTGCGATCAAGGCGACATCCTCGTCGGTGCTTGCCCGACTGCTCGGAGATTCGCGCACCAAATCGAACAGAGCGGTCAGGCTTCCCGTTCCCAATCTGTTGACATCGTCGTTGGCGACGACATCGGTATCGACATTCAGGGAGAACTGCTTGCTGCCTCGGTCGTAGCGCAGCTCGTTGGTGATGCCTCCCAGCAACAGGGCTCTGCCATTTTGCAGGTACAAATTTTTTGTTCCCTTGTCGTCCTCTAACACCTGTACTGAGATTCGCTCTGCGATTTTGCGCAAGATCTCCTCGCGTTGGTTTAAAGCGCCTTCGGCTTGCCCTGTGTTGCGAGAGCGGGCAATGCGCCCGTTCGCCTCGCGCAGTTGCAAGACCAGCCTGTTGACCTCGGCGGTCTGCTGCGAGATTTGATCGTCGATGCGAAAGCGCAAGCGTTGCAAGTTTGCGGACGAGGAGCGAATCTGCAAGGCAAAGTCTCGACCGCTTGCGACGAACTCGTTGTATGCGCTCGCGCTTTCGGGAGACGCCTGCAAGTCGCGCAATGCGCTCTCGAACCTCCGTAGCGCGAGGTCCAACACGGGAGCCTCCAAATCGCCGGAGCTTGCGACGATGCCGCCCAAGCCCGCCTCGACTTTCAGCTCCTCGGTGTAACGCTGCAGGGTCGAACGATAGGAAGCTTCAGAGATTTGTTGCGTGTAACGCCGCTCCAAACCCTCTGCCGTGACGCGTCGCACGCGCGCGACTCGCACCAAATTGAGGTCTGTCGTCGAAAAATCAACTTCGTGGCGATGGTAGTTGGGATTCTCGGCGTTCGCAATATTCTGCGAACCCAAGCGCACGGCATCGCTCAGGGTCAGGCTGGATAACGCCGCGCTCCGCAGGGTTGCAAACAACGCCATCGTATCCTCCTACACCTCGCTCTCTGAGGCGATCGAACGCGAGAAGGATACCGAGTCCGTCTCGCTCAAACGTCCCTGCGGCGTGTACAGCTGGGGTCCCTTCACGCTTTCGGCTTGCGCAGCCTCCGAGAGGGCAGCAAGCAACATCTCCGAAGATGCCAACGCCGCCTTCAAGCGCAATCCGTTTTTGCGCAAAGCCTCTTCGAAGCGAGAGTACAAGGCACGCAAACGCGCGCGCACGCCCTCGTCCAACCTTGAGACAAAAACCGAAAAGTCGCCCGTCTTGCCTTTCAGACGCAAAAGTTGAAGGTCGTGTTGCGTGAGCAACGCCTCCTTCTGTTGCGCAACGACGCGCAGCGCGCTCAAGGGAGAACGACCGGCAACAAGCCTCGTCTCTTCGTTCAAAACGCCGATCGCATGCAACAAGACGCGCGCTAAGGGAGCTAGCTCGCCAAAGAATTTCTCCGAAGTATCCAACGAAGACTCCAGCGACAACACTGTCGATTCCTCGCTTGATTCTTCGACATCCTCCTTCTTGATCGACAGATCGACATTAGAAGACTGAAGATTCTCCTCCCTCTCCGCTTGCGGTCGCACCGCTTGCGGTCGCACCGCTTGCGGTTCTTTTTTCGCCTGCTCTTGCTTTAGCTCGCTCATCGTACTTGTTCCTCAGGGGTAGGAAGTTGTTGTCTCGAAGTTTTTTGCGGAATTTCTTGGGTCGTTTCTTGGGTCGTTTCTTGAGTTGCCTCTTCTTGAGTTGCTTCTTGCAGCGTCAGGAGCTGTTGATAGACGAGGTCGGCGATTCCGACTCCGCCGCGTTTCGCCAACATTTCTGCGTATTGTTCGTGCAGCAGGGAGTTCCAAATGTTTTCGGCATTTCCTCCGCCGCCGAAAATATCTTCTTTGGGGGCTGGGATCATGTCTTCTAGGACGGTGCGCAAGAAGAACGCTTCGAATTTTTCTGCGGCAGCCCTCATCTGTCCCTTGTTGTCGATTCCCTTAGCCAAGAAGTCGATCGCGGGCGTTTTCGGGGGGGAGAGCAGGGGGATAAGATCGGGTCGTGTAGCGATGTCCATGTTTTTGTTTTCCTCCTACAGAATGATCAGGTCTGCTTTCAACGCGCCTGCGGCTTTGATTGTTTGCAAGATTTCGATGAGGTCGCGTGGAGTTGTTCCCAGTCGGTTCAGTCCTTCGACGAGTTTTCGCAAAGGGACG
>JABAAD010000105.1 GCA_014238935.1 Alphaproteobacteria bacterium | reverse complement strand
AGCCGTTGAACGAAAAATCGAGCGTCGCCCCCAAGTTGTTCGGGTCGGGATAGGCTTGCGGGTTGATAAAGTTGGAAAACACAAGCCTGTTTTCCGTCAAAGAAAAGACATCTGCGTCCGCCCCTCCCCTCTGAATGCCGTTGGTCGAGAAGATTCCGCCCGTCTCGAAGTCGGTCGTGGTCGTAAACAAGCTCCGCCCCGGCACCCTCAACAACTGATCCCTGTCATCGCTGTAACGCACGAGCAGACGCTGCTCGGTCGAGGTGATCAGGTTCAACCCCGAATACTCCGTGTTCTGCGCGGTAAGGATGAGGTTGTTGAAGGTCGTCAGAAAGAGCTGCGTCTTTTGCTGCAAATCATCGTCCCGCGTCGTTTTGTCTACGCGCAAGGTCACCAACGCATCGGCAGCAATCGCCTTGGCTGAGTCCAAAAACCTTCGGACCGATTCGATGCCCTTTGTCGTCGCCGTCAACGCCGAGACACCCTGTTCGATCTCGCGCCTGCGTGCCTTCAAGATGCTTGTCGTCTCGCCCAGTTGCTCGGCGATGAAATAGTCGGAGACGCCGTCGGCAGGCGAATGCAAGCGTTCGCGCGTCACAAGCCTTCTGTCGGCGCGCGCCGACAGACGCTCTATCTGCTGCAACGCGTAAAGACCCTGCCGTTGGTCAAACGAAAGTTGAACCCTACCGACCATGATGCTCGTGTCTCCCGTTTTTTTTTAAGGCTTCTGCCTCTTGCGACAACGATCCGCAAGTCGCTCTATCGGTATCTATGCAAAACTCGTGCCAGCGGCAAGTTGTAGCGTCTGCCGAAGAGAAGGCAATGGACGAGCAGAGGGTAGAGCGCGTAGAGATCGTCGCACAGCTTTTCCTCCTCACGCGAGAGAGAGCTTGCCGCCGCTTCGCGGTAAGCGTCGAAGAAATGGTCGCACAGCGCAGGAAAGAGCCGCAGCATAGCGCAATCAACCTGCGGATCGCCGTAGTAGAGCGCGGGATCGATCAGAGCTGCAAGGCGATCTTCGGCAAAGAGCATGTTGCCTCTCCACAAATCTCCGTGCAACAACGCAGGACGAACGCCGTTGCGATGCGCGAGCAGGTCTTCCAGCGGAAGATTTTCTATCGCGCGAGCAAGCTCAAGGTCAATCTGCCCCGCCTCCTGACAAGCGCGCACGAGCGGTAGCAGACGCTGCTCGCGGTAGAAGGCAATCCAATTTGCATTGGCGCGGTTGTCTTGCAACAGGCTGCCTAGCGGAGTGTCGTAGGCGTAGCCAAAGAAAGGCGATGGAGAGGATTGCAAAGCGGCGCGATGCAACCTTGCGACAATCCTCGCTGCATCCTTCGCGGCAGCTTTTTCCCCTTGCCCTTCGGTTGCGCGGGGTTGCACAAGTTGGTGGTCGATCCATGCGAGGGCGAGCATGTCGGCATCGGCGTACAAGACCTCGGGACAAGGTGCAAGAGCGGTCGCCAAGTCTTCGAGCATGCGCGCCTCGAGGATGAAGTGTCCTCTGCCGTACTTGACGACAAGCTCCCTTCCGTCTGCAAGGAAGACTCGACAGACGCTGCTGATGCACCCTCCACCGAGGGGGCGGGTGCTGCGGACGGAGCTATTCAGGCTTTGTTCAAGCCTTTCTCTCAGGACGCTGCGCATGCGTTTTTGCGAAGAAGTCTAGCCAATCGTGCACTCCTCGTTCTATGTCGTCGAGCATGCGTCGAAAGTCGGCTTTGTCTCCGTAGTAGGGATCGCGGACTTCGGCGCCTTGCTCTGTCTTGTCGAGGAACAAGGCGATGGCGGCGCGCTTGTCCTCGCGGGTTTCTTGCGGCGCGTGCGCTTTGAGGTGGGCGAGGTGTCCTTTGTCCATAGCGAGGATCCAGTCGAAGTTTCGGAAGTCGTCGTTCGTGATCCTGCGCGCTCGGATCGTGTCGCAGGCAATGTCGCGCTCGGAGAGGAGCTGTCGCGCGCGCAGATCGATGGGTTCTCCGCTATGAAATTGTTCTAGTCCGCACGAGTCGCAGATCGTGATGTTTTGCGTATCCCTCTCTCGCATGACCGCCTCTGCGCTCGGCGATCGGCAGATGTTGCCGCTGCAGACGAAAAGCACGTTGATCGTCATCAACTTATTTTGTGGTTTTGCTTCGGAGCAGCTCGAGAGGATGTGCGCGCTCGAGCGGTAGTATCGTTATGATCGTGCGTGTCGCAGCTGTATTTGGGAAACATCGGTAGTGCCTGCCAAAAAGACGGCGCGGCATCCCGCCAAATAGTATTGCCATATTCTAGCGAATCGCTCGTCGAAGCCGAGTTTTGCAATATGCTGCCATGCGGTGTTAAAGTTATCGAGCCACATTTCGAGCGTTTTTGCGTAGCTCTTGCCGAAGGAGAAGGAGTCTACGACCTGCAACCCTGCGGCTTGGGCTTCTGCGCGGAAGCGCTGCTTGGATGCCAGCATGCCACCCGGAAAGACATAGCTACGGACGAAGTCTGTTCCCCTTCGATAGTTCTCGAAGGAGGGCTCCTCGATGGTGAT
>JABAAD010000104.1 GCA_014238935.1 Alphaproteobacteria bacterium | reverse complement strand
CTCGATCCGATCACGACCGACCTGATCAACGACCTGATCGTCAATTGCACAAAGTCGCTGGGCGCTACCGCGATCACGATCACGCACGACAT
This sequence comes from Alphaproteobacteria bacterium, assembly GCA_014238935.1. The sequence goes on along the minus strand of JABAAD010000104.1, from coordinate 2,450 downwards.
GAGCAGCGTCTACAAAACGGCGGATCGTGCCGCTCTTCTTTTCGACGGCGAGCTCGTTTGGCAAGGCAGCAAACGCTCGATGGCGAGCAGTAAGGATGCCTATGTGCGCCAGTTTGTCCAAGGCAAGGCGCAAGGTCCCATGACACGCACCAGCGGCGAAGGGGATGGTGTCGCGCGGCAGGGGGCTGCGAAAGCCGCCGTCGATGAGTAGTTTTCCATGAAGAGAGGACAAGCCTACCTTTGTCAGTCTTGCGGTGTACGTTTCTCGCGTTGGCAGGGCTCTTGCCATGCGTGCGGTGCGTGGGATTCGTTGGTGCTGCGCGCTCCCGAAAGCACGGCGACGGTGCGCGAGCGGAGCGGTGTGGGCAGGAAGGTGAGAAGTGTCTCTGCCTCTTCTGCGCCGTTTCGTCCTTTGGGTGAGGAGACGGCGACGCTAGAGCGCGTTGCGACAGGATTGGCAGAGGTGGATCGAGCGCTGGGAGGAGGACTTGTGCCTGGCTCGGTGCTGCTGCTGGGCGGCGATCCGGGCGTGGGAAAGTCGACGCTGGCGCTGCAGATCGCAGAAAGCTTGCTCGCGCGCGCAAGTTCTCGCGCAAGTCATCAGGCAAGCGTTAGGGAAGAGCAAAGCTCGACGCAGAGTTCTGCTGCCGTCTATGTGAGCGGAGAGGAAGATCGCGCGCAGCTGGCGTTGCGTGCAAAGCGTCTTCAAAGGGAAGGAGAGGGAGGTTCTCTGTTCGAAGCGTTGTTATGCACGGCGCGCACGGACATCGACCCCGTCATGGAGTGGCTGCGCGAACAGCCCAACGGCGAGCAACTTTTAGTTGTCGATTCGATTCAGACGATGCGCACCGCCGCCGCCGAGAGCGGTGCTGCCGGCTCTTTGACTTGCTTGCGGATGCTGACAGAAGCGGTGACGCACTTTGCACGGCAAAGCGGAATTGCCGTGCTGCTGATCGGACATGTGACGAAAGAAGGACAGCTTGCGGGTCCTCGCCAAATCGAACATATGGTTGATGTCGTCCTCTACCTCGAGGGGGAGCGCGGGCAGGGGTTTCGTCTCTTGCGTGCGGTGAAGAATCGCTTCGGTGCGCTGGACGAGATCGGTGTTTTCGAAATGCGCGGATCGGGATTGCGCGGGGTTGCCAATCCTTCGTCGCTTTTTCTCTCTTCGCGCGGTAGCGAAGCACCCGGGACGGCGGTGTTTGCCGGTGTGGAGGGAACGCGTCCTTTTTTGTGCGAAGTGCAAGCTTTGGTCGCGCCCGCGCCGCCCGGCTCTCCGCGCAGGACAGCGCTGGGCTGGGATTCGGCGCGCTTGGCGACCCTCTTGGCAGTCTTGGAGGCGCACGCGAACTTGCGCCTCTCCGCGCACGAGGTGTATCTGAATATTTCAGGCGGCTTGCGTATCAAGGAGACCGCTTGCGATCTCGCGGTCGCTTGCGCAATCGTCTCGGCAGCGCGCAAAACGGCGATCCCCGCGGGGTGGGTCTTCTGCGGCGAAATCGGACTGACAGGAGACATTCGCGCCGTCGGACAGACGAGGCTGCGCGCGATAGAGTCGAAAAAACTTGGTTTCTCCAAGATGCTTTTGCATCAAACAGAAGATCGTGCTAGAAAGAAAGCAAGGGGTGGAGCTTCTGCAGAGGACGCGTCGGATCAAACCATGAACGACGACTTTTCTTTTCACCAAGTCTCTCGCGTGAGCGACTTGGCAACGTGGCTTGTGCGCGCGGCTGCCGCCTCCGCCTCCGAAGAGGAAACGCCTTCTCCCGTCGCCACTCCCGCTGTCGCTTCTGTTGCTCCTGCATCCTTGCGGGCATGAGGAACGACTCTCAATTAATCCATGATGAGACGAAAGGACGATGATGCCACACTTTCTTTTTTCATCCCTGTTTGTCGATCTCGTCGTTTTGGGCTTGATCTTCAGCTCGGGCGCGTTGTCGCTGGGAAAACGCTTTACGGGCGAGTTGTGCTCGCTGTTAAATTGGGTCGGGGCACTCGGATTGCTCTACCTCGCCTATACCCACTTGGGACAGATTTTCGGTGCCTTCTTCGACACGCGCAAAACGATGTTGTTGCTGATGGCAGGAGGTCTTTTCCTGCTAGTCTTTGCGATCCTCTTCGTCTTGACAGGCATGCTCTCGCGCATGTTGCGCCGCCGTGTCGGAGGACGCTCCGATCGTATCTTGGGACTGCTCTACGGCGTTGCGCGCGGCGTTGCGATTGTGTGTATCGTGCTGGGTTTCTTCAAAACCTACGATGGCACGAGTTCTCTGCCTGTGCAGATCACGGAAAGCGTGACCGCACCCTACCTGCTACCTCTGTCCGATTGGGCGTGGGGATTTATGCGGGAAATGTCGTGGGGCGCGCAAATTTTGTGAGCGTCTTGTCGTGACTTTCGCCAGCAAGCCTCCTGTGTCTTCGAGGGACGGCTCTCGAAGGACAACCGCTTT
>JABAAD010000103.1 GCA_014238935.1 Alphaproteobacteria bacterium | reverse complement strand
TCGTCGATACGCTCCACGCCCAAGGCGATGTTTTCTCGAAGGTTGGCGTTGAACAAGCCCACCTCCTGAGAAACATAGGCGATATGCGAGCGCAGAGAGTGTAGAGTGCACGCGGCAGTATCCTGCCCGTCGATAAGGATAACCCCGCCGTCGATGTCGTGCATGCGTAGCAGCACATTCACCAGCGTCGACTTGCCCGCGCCTGATGCGCCGACGATCGCTGCTTTCGTGCCACCCTCGACCTTGAAACTCAACTCGCGCAACGCGGGAGGAGGTTGGAAGTCTGCTGAGATGACGCCGTGCGGGTCTGCTCCGGCATCGTAGGTAAAACAAACCTTGCGAAATTCGATGGACGCGCGCGAGACACGCAACACAGAAGCATTTTTGCGATCACGAATTCGAGGCTTTTCTTCCAAAGTGCGATAGTAGACGCTCAACGCAGCGATACCCTCCTGTATATCGATATTCAGATTGATGAGCGAGCGGATGGGCTGCAACATCAACAGCAAGGCGACGACGAAAGACATGACTCCTCCGACGGTCGCGACACCTTCGCGGATTTGCAAACCGCTGATCAAGACGACGCAAGCAAACGCAAGCCCGATCAACAGCTCGACGACGGGCAAAGCCTTCGCCTGCGCGTAGCTCGTGTGCTTGTTCCAAAAGAACAACTCTTCGAACTGCGCACGGGCGGCGCGCAGACGAGATCCCTCGGCGTTGTACGCCTTGATTTGTCGCAAGCCCTTGAAAGATTCGTCGACGAATTTTCCGACATCGCCGATCTTCTTCTGCGTCTCTTGCGCGGCGTGTCTTGTGATTCTGGAAAGCCACCTGACCGGCACGAACAGCAGCACGACGAAGAAGAGGGTCATCAGCGACAACTGCCAGTTCGTGTAGAGCATGTTGAAGAGGTATGCGAAAGCGAGCACACCGTCGCGCAAAAGGGTGATGAAGACACGCGAAAGACTGTTTCTGATCAAATGCATGTTGGCGGTCATGAGCGCGACATACTTTCCGGTTGCGTCGCGTTGCAAAAAAGACAAATCGTGGCTGACGAGATGGCGATAGAGGACATTCTGCAAATCCCGAAAGACGGCGCCGCCGATGTATCCGCTCTGGGAGGTCTGCAAAAAGTACGCAAGCGCGCGCATGGCGGAGAAAGAAAACATCAGTCCCATCAACCAGTACAAGGTGCTGCTGCTTTCCGCCGCAAAGCCGTGGTCGAGGATCGGCTCCAGCATGCGCACTTGGGCAAACGCGGTGAGCGAAAACAGCACCAATCCGAAGGAAGCGACAAAGAAACGGAGGCGATACGCCCACACATACTCTCGCGCAAAGCGTAGCAAGGGCTTCGAGCGCAGAGGCGGACGGCGACGGGTGCGCGAAGCACGAAAAGAGAAAAAAGGCACGCGATTGCCGAAAAAGAAAGGCTCTGGCAACTTTCGAAAAAAAACCTGTATAGTCAGGCAGAAGACTCAGCTGCGCATGCTAGTCGCTCGCGGCGATGCAAGCAAGCCAAGCAACGCTTGCGTAAAAACAGTTGCGTAAAGTTGAACGCAAAGTCCTTGCGAACGAACAAGGAGGTTGCCATGACCGAAACACCCTACGATCTCGCCGTCGTCGGCGCGGGACCTGGCGGCTATGTCGCTGCCATTCGTGCAAGCCAGCTCGGGATGCGCACCGCTTTGATCAACGAGTATGAAGCTTTGGGCGGCACTTGTCTGAATGTCGGCTGCATTCCCTCCAAGGCGCTGTTGCACTCTTCGCATCTCTATAAGCAAAGCTGCGAGGGCTTGGAAGAACATGGAATCACTACGGGCAAGATCGCCTTCGATCTCAAGGCGATGCAGCGGCGCAAGCAGAAGATCGTCTCCTCGTTGACGGGGGGCATCGAGTTTTTGACGAAAAAGAACCGCATCGAGGTTATCACAGGACGCGCGCGCTTGGACAAGACGGGAGCTGTTCGAGTGTCCCGCGACAAAAAAAACCATCGCATACAGGCAAAGAACATTCTGTTGGCACTCGGCTCGAAGCCTATGCTGTTGCCCGACTCCGTTGTGCCGAGCGCGCTTATGGACGAGCAGCGCATTCTCACCTCGACGGGCGCGTTGGCGTTGTCGTCCGTGCCGCGGCGAATTTGTGTTGTCGGCGCGGGCGTGATCGGCTTGGAGTTGGGCTCGGTATGGGCGCGCTTGGGAAGCGAGGTCGTCGTCCTCGACAGGCTCGATCATCTCGCGGGGTTGGACGAGGACACATCGAGGGCTTTTCAAAAGTCTTTGGAGGCGCAGGGACTTGTCTTCAGGCTCACAACCGACTTGCTTTCTGTCGCTGCTACGAAGGAGGAGCTTGCGATCAAGATACAATCTTCGGGCGGCAAAGAGGAGACTTTACAGGCGAGCCACGCGCTCGTCGCCGTAGGACGCAAACCCGCGACCCAAGACTGCGGCTTGGAGGAGGCGGGGGTTGCGTGCGACGCGCGCGGTTGTGTGCAGATCGACGAGCATTTTCGCACCACGCGCGAGGGAGTTTTTGCGATTGGCGATTGTGTGCGCGGCGCGATGTTGGCGCACAAGGCGGAGGAAGAGGGTACGGCGGTGGTCGA
>JABAAD010000102.1 GCA_014238935.1 Alphaproteobacteria bacterium | reverse complement strand
AACAGGTAGCGGTGAGAACACAAAAAACGGGACTTGTGTTGTGACGAGTGAACGACGCGCGGGGAGCGCGAGGGGCGAAGTCCCTCGCAAAAGACCTCGCAATACGATGCGGATGGCGGAGGGATTGTGATGAGCGAGGCTGTCCGCGCTCGTGCGGTATTTTTCTGTTGTTTTTTTCTTGCCATCGCCTCCCCGATGTCCTACAATCGCTCTACGACAGACAATAAGTGCGAGCTTCACAATATGGCAGTTTTTCCCCTCCTTCCCCGCGAGTGCTCCCTCGCCATCGTTGCCTCCCGCGTCTAGAAACGCCAAGAAGCCCGAACAGCGATTGTGTCCGCCTTGACGACAGACCGAGTCGACCACAGCGTCTCCCCCTCCCCAGCTGTACTCCCAAGCCCCGCCGCCGTACCAGACGCTTCGGCGGGTTCTGTTGCCTGCGGTTCTCTCGCTATTTTGCGCCACGATTGTGCGCATGTCATGGCAGAAGCTGTCCAGCAACTCTACCCCGATGCCAAACTCGCCTTCGGCCCTGCGACCGAAGAGGGTTTCTACTACGACTTCCTCCACCCCACGCCGTTCACTCCCGCCTGCTTTGCTGCGATAGAAGTGGCCATGAAAGAGATCGTAGCGCGCAACGCCCCCTTCCACCGCGAAGAGTGGAGCAGAGAGCAGGCGCGCGAACACTTTCTTGCGAAAGGGGAATCTCTGAAAGCCGAGCATGTCCTCTCGATTCCCGAAGAGGAACCCCTCAGCGTCTATCGGCAAGGGGAGTGGCTGGATCTGTGTCGCGGTCCGCACGGCGGCTCTACTGAGGAAGTGGGAACAGCCTTCAAGCTTTTGAGCGTCTCAGAGGCGCTGTGGAAAGGAGGCGAGCCGAAGCTGCAACGCATCCGCGGCACTTGCTGGCGCACTCCTGCCGAGCTTGCCGCCTATTTGGAGCGCGTCGAACGAGCGAAACAATCCGACCACCGTCGCTTGGGACGCGGACTTTATCATTTTCAAGAGGAAGCGGCGGGCTCCGTCTTTTGGCACGAGAAGGGTTTTGCGCTCTATCGCACTTGCGAACGCTACATCCGCGCACGCCTTTCTCAAGAGGGCTACCGCGAGGTGCGCACGCCGCAGTTGATCGATCGCAGCTTGTGGGAGCAATCGGGACATTGGCAGAAGTTCCGCGAGCAAATGTATACGATCGCCGAGCAGGACGAGACGGCAGAAGGAGGAACGCGCACCTTCGCGCTGAAGCCGATGAACTGCCCTGGGCATGTTCAAATCTTCAAGCAGGATGTCGTGAGTTACCGCGAGCTGCCGATGCGTCTTGCCGAGTTCGGACAAGTGCACCGCAACGAACCCTCAGGCGCGCTGCACGGACTGATGCGTGCGCGCGCTTTTACTCAGGACGACGGTCACATTTTCTGCCGCGAAGATCAAATTGTAGAGGAGACGCGTCGTTTTTGCGTTCTTTTGCAAAGCATCTACAAGGACTTCGGCTTCGAGGAGATCAGCGTCAAGTTTTCGGATCGTCCGAGCAAACGCGCGGGCGAGGACGCGCTTTGGGACAAGGCGGAGGGCGCGCTGCGAGATGCTTCGAAGGAGGCAGGCTTGGAGACGGTTCTGAACGCGGGCGAGGGTGCTTTCTACGGACCAAAGCTGGAGTTTGTCTTGCGCGACGGCTTGGGGCGCGACTGGCAGTGCGGCACTTGGCAGGTGGATTTCGTCCTGCCGCGTCGATTGCAAGCGCACTACATCGACGAGCGCGGCGAGCGGCAGCATCCCGTTTTGTTGCATCGCGCGATCTTGGGTTCTTTGGAACGTTTTTTGGGCATTCTTATGGAGCATACGGGCGGAGCGCTACCTCTGTGGCTTGCTCCTGTCCAAGTGGTTGTTGCAACGATCACCAACAAGAGCGACCCGTACGCGGAGCAATGCGCGCGGCAGTTCGAAGCGGCGGGACTGCGGGTTGGGCTCGATTGTCGCGCCGAGAAGATTGGCTACAAGGTACGCGAGCATAGCGCGCACAAGGTGCCTGTCATCGCGGTTGTGGGCGAGCGCGAGCGCGAAAGCGGCAAGGTTGCGTTGCGTCGCTTCGGCGAGGAGGGGGGCAGGGCGGAGGTCGGCGATGCGAGCGGTATTCTTCCTTTGGCGGAGGCGGTGTCTGTTTTGAGCGCGCAGGGCGGATTGCCTTGCTCTTGCAAGGGGAGCGCGTCGTAGTGGCTCGTCCTCCTGCGAATTTGCACCCCCCTCGTAGAGAGGACATGCCGCGTTCGAACGAGGAGATCACGAGCGCGCAGGTGCGCCTGATCGACGGACGCGGTCAGAATATAGGGGTCGTGCCTTTGGAGCGGGCTTTGGAGGAGGCGTCGCGCGAATCTTTGGACTTGGTCGAGATCGCGCAAGGCGAAGAACCTCCCGTTGTGCGGGTGATGGATTTCGGCAAGTACAAGTATGAGTTGCAGAAGAAACGTCATCAGGCGCGCAAGAAGCAGAAGCAGATCGATGTTAAGGAGATCAAGTTGCGTCTTAACATCGATTCGCACGATTTTGAGGTGAAGATGCGCTCGGCGCGTCGTTTCTTGGAGGAGGGGGACAAGGTCAAGGTTTCGCTGCGCTTTCGCGGCAGAGAAGTGACGCATCGAGAGCTGGGTGACAAGAAGT
>JABAAD010000101.1 GCA_014238935.1 Alphaproteobacteria bacterium | reverse complement strand
CTGCGAGCAGTAGCAAAAAGATAATTTCACTCCCCACCTTGGTTCTACAGCGCAAAAGCAAGGATGTCAATATTTTTTTAACACATATCGCCTAGATAGCCTGTTTCACAACCTTGCCAGCAGGGCGACGAAGTTGCACGGCTGCGTCCTGATGTCCAACTGAGGCTCCAAAATGCCCGTCCAACCGCAACGACACGCCCCCACAGAGCCAGGCAAAACGAACAACAGCGTTCGACCCATCACCCCTCCTACTGCGCGCGACTGAATCGCCGATGCGCCAATTTGATCGAAACTCAGTTGACGAAACAACTCGCCAAATCCCGCCAACTCCTTGTCCAACAAGGCGCGTGCGACATCGGGCGTCGTATCGCGCGCGGTGATCCCCGTGCCTCCCGTCGTGATCACAACCTCGATCGCCTCACTGTCGCGCCACCTCTCCAAGGCTTCTCTGATCTGCGGCGGCTCGTCCTTCACGAGCTCGCGCGCAGCAAGGCGATGCCCGGCAGCCCTTGTCGATTGCTCCAAAAAATCGCCCGACTTGTCCGTATCCCTGTCTCTGCTGTCCGAACAAGTCAGCAAGGCGATCGCCAAAGGACGAAACACAACTCCACCACCAACCCCACCATCAACTCGGCTGCTTCCGCCACTGCCACCACCCCTCTCGCCGCTAGATGTCGTCACCTTCTTCTTGGCTCTTATCGCAGCTTTCCGAACTTGTGCGCCAAATCCTGCGGATAGGGAACATGGTTCTCGTACAGCGGCCAGCGTCCCGCCGCCATCGCCTTGCGCGAAGGCGTTCGACTACCCAAGCGATGCTGATAGATCCAGTAGTTTGCAAGGATTTTTTTCACGAAATGCCGCGTCTCGCGCAAAGGGATCGTCTCGACGAACAGCAGAGGATCTTGTCGATAGTTTTTGCCTTTGCTCACCCATTTGAGCACATTGCCCGGTCCTCCGTTGTACGATGCTGCTGCGAACACGAGGTTCTTTCCGATGTTTTCGTCGTTCATCAGAAACTGCAAGTATTTCTGTCCTAGTGCCAAGTTGTCCTCCGGTCTGTTGAGGAACTGCCTCGACAATCTTCTGTTGGCAACATATTGAGCGGTGCGCGGCATCAGTTGCATCAAGCCCGTTGCGCCGACGCGAGAGTGCGCGTAGGGCTTGAACGCGGATTCTTGTCGCATAAAGGCGTAGAGCAAGGCGGGCTCGAGGTTGAAGCCTTGGCTGGGTTGCCATTTCGGAAGAGGATAGAGGACGGCATCGAAGCGCTTTCCCTCCTGTTGCAGGGAGAGCAATCCGAGTCGATAGGCGAGGTCGGCTTGTCCGCGTCGGTAGGCATAGACCATGTAGTCGGTGCGCGTGGCATCGGACAGACGATGGAGGAAGCGCACGACTTCTTGCGCGGCGAGCTCGTATTGTTCTGCCTCCATCAGAGCGATGGCGCGTTTGCCTGCGGGAAAGGAGACGAGACGCTTGAAGTTTTCTTTCTTCTGCGGCACGCGCGTCCAATCGAAACGGCTTTCGTAGCCCAGCGTTTCGGTTGCAAGCTGTCCGTAGAAGGAGTGCGGCAGGGTGTGCGCAACCTTCAGCAACCGAGAGCTTTGGTCGGGTGCCCCAAAGCGCAAATAAGCGCGTGCCCCCCAGTATGCGGCTTGCGCTGCTCTCGCGCTGTTCGGCGTAGCGTTCAGGGCTGTTGCTTGTTCAAAATGCCATGCGGCGCGCTCGAGACGATTCAGTCGGAAGGCAGCCAGCCCTGCCCACCAGTGCAGGTCGGGAACGAGCCTCCCGCTCGTGTTCGCCTGCTCTTCGGCAATCGAGAGTGCCTTCTCGTCGAAGCCGTTGAAGATATAGCCCGCGACGACGGTTACCGTACCTTTGGCGTATGCTAGGGGACGCAGAGAGGCTTTGCGTTCTTGCAGGTATCGCAAGGCGTAGGTCACGCGCGTGCGATGGACAAAGCGTCGAAGGCGGTAGAGGGTGCGTCTTTCGAAGCGATTGTAGAGGGAGGGCTTTCTCGCCTTTTTGCGCGCCTTTTTGCGCGTCTTGCCATCGAGGCTGTCGTGTTCGGCTTTGACGGAAAAGGGGAGGACGGGCGCGCGCGGTCGTTTGAGGGCTGCGCGCTTGCGTTTCTGCGTCCGCTTGTGGGCGAGGCGGTAGAGGCGGGCTGCGTGCGGATGGTCGCTGTAGTGCGCGAGCCATCGCCGCAGTTCCGTTGCGTTCGAGCGGTAGGAGCGCGGATGCATGTAGCGTTGGAACAAAAGATGTCCCAGCAAAACTTTGTTTTTGAGGGTAGCGATGAGCTTGTCGGCTTCTTTCCATTGCGCTCCTTTTTGGAGTGCGAAGATGCGTTTGTAGGTGGCGGCGTCCTTCCCCGAGAGCAGGCGGGGGTAGTTCTGGGAGAAAACGGGTTTGGAGAAGACGGGAGCTTTCGATGCAGGAGGAGCTTTGCGTCGTTGCTTGTTGTTTTTCTCGACCAAAGCGAGAAGGGGTTCTGCCCTCTGTTGTGACGACAGCCCGAGAGACTGCTCGGCGCTCGTGGCGGTTCGTGCTGTTAGCGACAGCAAAAGCAAAAGCAAAAGCAAAAAACTTGCGACGGTGAGGAAGCGAAACGACAAGCGCAAGCGAGGACAGCTTGAGGGAGGACAGCTTGAGGAAATCCTTGTCGCTGAGGGGTTTGTTGGAAAGAC